>JBOGIZ010000799.1:0-7532 GCA_050747805.1 Vicinamibacterales bacterium
GTGTCGGGCGCGCGGCCGACCGCCTCGTCACCGCCGTTCCGTCTCGTGTGAGAATGCCTCTGTGTTACCCTGAAACTTCGTCAGAGGTCGTTTCGCATTCGGCGCTGCCGTTCACCTGTTGCGTATCGAGGTCACTCGCTCGACGCGTTTGATCGTCCGATGCGCGCTGCTTACCCTGCGCCCTCCGCGGCACGCGTACTCGCGCCGCGGCCGTCGCGTTCCTGGAGCGGATTCATGACGCTGGAGTTCGCCGGCAACATGTTGTGCTCGGCCGGCGTGAGCTACTTCCACGTCTATCCTAACGGCGACGTGTACCGCTGCCTGGCCGATTACAACGCCCGCCGGGCGCCGATGTTCAATCTGAAGCGCGACGGCTGGAAGGGGGCCGTCGATCCGACCGTGTGCGATCACGAGCGCTGCTACAACGCGTGCGACCTGGACTGGACGACGAAGTGGCAGGTCGATGAGCAGGGCCGGCTGGAGAAGACCTTCGAAGGCCAGCGCAAGGACATCGAGAAAGAGGTCTCGCTGCTCCTGTGCTCGCAGCGCCTGGAGTCGCCGCAGCGGCGGACGGCTTACTTCATCTGGTCGCCGACGCTGGCGTGCAATTACACGTGCGCCTACTGCGGCTGCGCGGCCGGCGAGAAGCGGATCAAGACCGACTTTCCTTCTTCGAGCCCCGAGCTGACCGTCGACGAATGGATCGACATCTGGGAGAACGTCCTGGAGCGCTTCGACTACGGCATCCTCAGCATTACCGGCGGCGAGCCGCTGCTGAGCGACGCGACGATCCCGGTGCTCAGCATGGTGACGCGGAAGTTCGCGTGCTACATGACGTCCAACATCAGCCGCAACATCATGGAGTTCACGCGCGGCGGCATCCGTCCGGGGAGTCCGCCCGGTCTGGTGGAGGGCGTGGGCCGAGTGCCTGTCGGCCTCTCCGGGATTAATTGCAGCCTGCACCCTACGTCCAAGGGGTTCAACTGGGAACTCTTCAAAGGCTCGGTCCTCCTGCTGCGGAATGCGGGCTTCCAGGTCTCGGTCAACTACGTGGGCTACCCGCTCCAGCTCTATCTCGCGCCCGAGTACAAGGCGTGGTGCGAACAGAACCGGATCGAGTTCACGCTGTCGTCGTGGCAGGGCGTGGACAACGACGGCACCATCGCGCGCTATTCCTTCCCCGAGCGGACCTTCTTCGAGGAGATCGCGCCGTCGCACCGCAAGCAGGCGAACGAGCTGGTGTTGATGGATTGCCGGTACGACGTCGTGCTCGACAACCCTATCACGCGCGTGCTGATGGCAGACGTCGTGACGCTGACGGGTCGCATCCGCAACCTGTCGCACACCGAGTGGCCGGTCGGCAGCGGGCCCGGCCAGTGGAGCGTCGCCGGCTATCTGACCCGCCTCGGGCGGCGCAAAGAGTGGGTCCGCGAACTGCGCACCAGCCCGCCGGACTGTCGCGTGCCGCAGAACGGCGAACTGGAGTTCGCGCTGCCCATCGACACCCGCGGTCTGCCGGCCGGCATGTACGAGGTGTGGATCGACATGCTCATGGACCGCCGAAACTGGATGGCGCTCCATGGCGCGGTTGCGGTCACTGCCACACTCCGGATCGAAAGGTTCAGCCACGAGATCGCAGTGGACGCTGACGGCGTGACCCTATCGCCCGGCGGGTCGGCAGTACTGAATGGCACCTTGCGCAACACCAGCGGCAAGCCATGGCCCGCGGGCACGGGCGGCCAGCCGCTGCAGCTGGGTGCCCGCCTCTTCCGGCCGTCCGCGAAAGGCGAGGCCGTGCGCGAATTCCGTGCGGTGCTGGAGCGACTACCGGCGACTGCGGAGGACGAGGTCCCCTTCCGTCTCGTAGTCGATTCCGGAGAGCTGGTGCGCGGCGACTACGAGCTCAGCATCGACGTGCTGAAGGAGTACCAGTTCTGGCTGGCCGAGAAGGGGGCGACTCCCAAGGTCGTCCCGGTCGTTATCGCGTGAGGATTGATCCGTTCGCCCCAGTGCGACAACGCGAGCTCGAATCGGCGCTGCCCCGCCATCTGGGGGGGCAGACTGCGCGCCTGATACGTTCTCAGCGTCCGCGTGGGATGGCCGATCTCGGCGAAGCCTCGAGCGTCGCGGCCAGGGCTTGCAACGCTTCCAACACGACAGGTTCGAGAAAGATGTCGTGCCCCTGGCCTGGAACCAGCGTGACGCCAACGTCGATGTGCCGCGCGCGAAGTGCCGCGGCATATTCCTTTGTGATGACCGGCGGAGCGACGTCATCGTTGGCCCCTACCAGCAGACGAACAATCGTCGACGCTGACACGTGGTCAATTCGGTCGAGAGGCGAAAGGCTGTGCGTCGGCGCCAGCCAGAGCGGATTGAATTGTTTCGCGGCCATGTGTTTTCGAAAGGCGGGAACATCGCACGGGCAGGAGACCAGGAGAGCGGCATCGGCGAGGTCGGGATCTCTCTCGATCAGGTCCGCTGAAATAGTCGCGCCGCCGGAATGTCCCACGACGATCACGCGGCTCGAGGCATATCGGACCTCAAGTTGCGCGGCCGCGCCGGCTACCGCGTCAACAACCTGCGGCGTGTAGTTGTCTCCGGTGGTGTGTCCGTGCTCGCCGTCCGAGGTGTCGCCGGTGTCGTCGGTGTAGCCGGGACGGAGGATGGCGGCAACGGTGAGGTTCTCGATCTGCGCCGCGGCTTCGCGCGCGAACACGTACTGGTAAGACGGCGGGCTGAAGGGCGAATCGCCGTGGAGAACCACGACAAGAATCGGATGATCGCTCGCGCGAGCGCTGCGATAGACTCGCGTCTTCAGGCGGAAGCCATGGGCCGTGACCCAGAGCGTCTGGCCTGCGGAAGAGTTTCCCTCGAGATTCGGATTGGAGGAATGGGGCGGATGCGTGGCGACGTGGCGCGCGTATAGCACGATCGCGACGACTGCCGAGACAACGACGATCGCGTAAAGATAGCGCGCGCTCAATCGATGCATCCAGCAACTCACTTCCGGGCTGTTGCTGCGCACAAGGATTGATCGCTGGGTCGGCCGACAGCCAAACCTGCATCACGACGTCGTCGGCTTCACGAGTGAGTCCGCGACGCGTACCTTGATAAACGCTTGTCTTGTGACGCCGAGCCGACGCGCCTCCTGATCGATCTCGCGCAGCAGGTCTACCGGGAAGTCCACGTTGACGCGCTGGACGGCTCGGCCGGGCCGCACTGCCTTGGCGAGGTCCATGTGGGTCGAAAGGTCCGCTCCGGCGTCGTGCATCGCGTCGAGATCGGCGGCCGAGAGTGCCCTAGTCCTGAAGGTACGCTGCTTTTTCTTCATCACGTGCTCGCCTGACGGAGATGATCCGAATCCGGTCGCCCCGTAATGTGACGAACGCTGACCACAACAGGTCGCCGATTCGCCCAACGACCTGGGTTCGAGGCTCATCCCGCGATCGGGCCGGAATCTCAAGACGGTCCGGGTCGTTCCACAACAGTTGCGCGCCGATGAAGTCGATGCCGTGCTTCTTGAGATTCGCTGCCGATTTGGCCGGGTCGAACTCGAAATCCAGCAAGTATAGAAAGTATACCAGAACAGTCGAGCCCGGCCGCGCGACGATTTCTGGTCACGGCCGGGTGAACACCGAGACGGACGGACGCCTTCGCCGCTTCTACTTGTGAAGCGGGCTCGGCGTGCCGTCGGACCAGTTCGCCACGACGACGAAAAAGATGGTGGTGTGATCGTAGGAGGCGGAGTCGGAGGCCACCGGCGAACCGGGGAGGTTCGCACCCCATGCCGCGTCAGCAGTACGCGGCGTAAAGAACATCACGTGCGGGTGCCACGGGCCGGCGGCGTCGTTCAGGTAGCCGTCCTTCGACATCATGTAGCAGATAGCTCCGGGCTCTGGAGCTTTGAGCGTGCCCGCCGCCCACTCGGCCGCCTCGCGCTTCTGTATCTCCGCCTTGGAAACACCGGCCAGGATCCACTTGGTGCGCGTCAGGTAGCGCGGCAGCACGGAGCGCGCCGACGTGGCGTTGTCGCACTGCGGCGACCGGATCTTCGGATTCCAGAACTGCGGATCGGTGAAGCCCACGTCCCATGACCGGCCCACGAAGCAGACGAAGCCGTTCGTCCCTTTGACGGCGGTCTCGTAACCGTGCGCACCGAGCACCCGCACTTCCGCATGATCCGCGACCGCGACCGGCGCCGCGCTTTTGGCGAGACTGATTTCGTCTGTCCGGCTCGCGATCATGTATTGCGAGACAGGGGCCATCTTTGGATAAAGGTCGGCGGCGGCCCGGGCGGCCTGGCTGCAGAGCGTGACAGCCGTCACGATACTCAGCGCCACAACCCGCGCACCGCGCCCACATCCGATCCTCGATCGCATCGTTCTCATGATCGTGCTCCTCTCGGCGACAATCGCCGCCCTCTTCATTCGCCGATCATGCCACACGTCGGCGGCGTGTTCCGGCCGCTTCTTTGTGTCGCTGCGGGAGACTGCGAGGCTGCGAGACTGCGAGGAATGCATGTAAGATCGTCGAACGTTGAACATGAGAGAGCGCAAAAGAATCGACAAGCGCGTCCTGCTCCTGATCGCGCTCGCGTGGCTGGCCGTCCCCGCGAAGGCCTTCGCGCAAACCGACGAGATTCAGGTGTATGACGCCGAGATTGAAGACCAGGGCGTGTCGAACGTCATGGTGCACAGCAACTTCACCCCCATCGGGCGGAAGACGCCTGATTTTCCCGGCGGCATCGTCCCCGACCGCTCGGTCAATGGCGCGGTCGAATGGGCCTACGGCGTCAAGGACTGGTTCGAGCAGGGGCTCTATTTTCCTGTCTATACAGCCTATTCGACCGGGCGCGGCGGGTCGCTGAACGGGTTCAAGATTCGCGAGCTGTTCGTGCGGCCGCACGCCAAGGATCACACGTTTTTCTACGGCGTCAATTTCGAGTTCAGCGACAACTACCGCTACTGGGAACCGAAGCAGTTCACGTCAGAGGTGCGACCCATTGTGGGATTGCACCTGCATCCGGTAGACATCATCTTCAATCCGATCGTGGACACCGACTACACCGGCGGGTTGGGCAACCTGGAATTCGTTCCAGCCACGCGAGTCGCGTATAACGTCAGCGGGACCTGGGCCGTCGCCGCGGAGGAATACGCGGACTGCGGACCGCTCCGTCAGTTTCTTCGCGTGAACGATCAGTTCCACGAGGTGTGGGCCACCGTGGATCACAGCGGCAGGGTCCTCAACCTCGAAGCGGGCGTCGGAGTTGGCGTGACCAGCGGCGCCGACAAATTGACCTTCAAGCTGATGCTGTCGCGCGATCTCAATGCGCGCAAGACGACCCGCTGACAGACGGCCGCGCGGACGCACACCGAATGAACGGTCGTCCGCGTGCATGAAGCGTCTTTCGACCTGACGGCGTGCGTCGCCGCCCCCGCTGGGCCTATCGGTATCTCCAGCGGTCCGCGATAAACAGAAGCAGCTAACTGCCCGTCCGAGTCTGCGGCTTGGCTGCCGACTCGGAACCAGGTGGCGCGCTGAACGGTTCTACCGGGATGCGTTCGTAGCGGACGTCGAGGATCTGGAGCCTCTCGCTGCCGCCCGGCGCGTGGAGCACCACCCGGTCTCCAGGCCCGGACTTCATGAGCGCGCGCGCGAGCGGCGACTTCCAGCTGATGTAGTGGCGATCGAGATCGATCTCATCGAGGCCGACGATGCGCACCACTCGTTCTGTGCCGTCGAGGCTGGCGTACCGAACCGTCGCCCCGAAGAACACCTGCCTCGCGGCGCGCCCGCTTCGCGGGGCTTCAGGGTCCACGACTTCCGCCGCGTCGATCCGTTTTTCGAGAAATCGGATGCGCCGATCGATCTGACGCAGCCGGCGTTTGTTGTACTGATAGTCGGCGTTCTCGCTGCGATCGCCGTTGCTCGCGGCCCAGGCCACCACCTGCGTCACCGCCGGCCGTTCCCTGACGAGCAGGAACCGCAGTTCCTCTCTCAGGCGCTGGAGACCGCTCGGTGTGATGTAGTTTTTGTCCACGCTGAGGCGATGGTACTCCAGTCGCGCGCGAAGACTCAGAGCGGGGACAGCAGTCGTGCGATCTCCTCGTGCCCTCGCCTCGTCGCCCAGGCGAGCGGCGTGGCCCATGGCGGATCGTCGGGCAACGTCTTCGGCGCGCCGCGTTCCAGCAGGAACTTGACCATCTCGACCTGGCCGTTCTTGGCCGCCCAGGCGAGTGGCGTCGAACAGAGGTGTTCGTCGCGCGCCGCCAGATCGGCGCCGGAGTCGAGCAGTTTCGTCGCCTCGTTCAAATCGCCTTTGCGCGCCGCGTGATGCAACGGCGAAATGCGCAACCAGTCATACGCGCGCGTTGGCCAGTCTTCTTCGGGCTGCTTCGCCTGAGGAGTGGCTCCATATGAAAGGAGCAGCTCCTCCATGCGCTTGTCCGGTCGCCATTCTCGCGAGACCCACAGCGCGTCGCCCGAGCTCTCAACCGGCGGATTCGGAAAGGCGCCCCGCTCGAGGAGGAGCTTCGCGATGTCGTAGTGCCCGTGGTACACGGCCGAGTAGAGCGCCTTGCCCTTGGGCGCGACCTGTTCTTCCGGCAAATTCGGATCGGCGCCGTGATCGAGCAGCAGCTGGACGATGGCCATGCGCCCGACCGCGGCGGCATTTGACAGCGGCGCACCCGCGCCAAGGTAGTAGCCCTCGTGCGCGCCAACGGTGTTGGCCAGCGACGGATCGTTCCGCAGCAGCTCACGCACGCGCTCGACGTCGCCGGTATGACACGCCGTCGGCAGATCGATGACGGCGCCGTGCGCTTTGAGATGCGTCATCACCTGCGCGGACGTGACCGGCCAGTCGCGCGGCACATCGCGCCAGCCGCGGTAGAAGTAGTCGCCGTTGGTCAGATGGATCGGCTGCGCGCCGTCCATCCTCGATGCGTTGATGTCGGCACCGCGCCGCAGCAGTTCGTCGATGGCGTCGAGCTGCCTGGTCATAGTGGCCCAGTGAATCGGTTGGTTCGATCTCCCGTCGCCCTGGCCGGTCAGTTCCGGTTGGTCGTCCAGCAGCGCGCGCATCCGCTTCAGATCGTGATCCCGCAGCGCGGCCGCGACCCGTTCACCCTTCGAAGACGCGTTGAACCTCGTCTCGAGCGTGTTCGTCAGCATGCGCTCCATCTGGATGTAGCCGCGATCGCGCGCGATCTCGAGCGGACCATCGTCCACCCAGAGATCCATCGGGTTGCGATCGTGCTCGAGCAGGAATCGCGCGACGTCGACGTGGTTTTCGCCAACGGCAAAGTAGAGCGGCTTGCGGTAGGCGTAGTGCGCGCGGGCGAGTGAGGGGTCCTTCGCGACGAGTGCCTGGACGGCCGCGAGGTCGCCTGCGGCGCAGGCTTGAAACAGCGCCCAAACGTCCGTGCCTCGTCCCGCTGACCACGTGAGCGGCTCGTCGGATTTGAGTTGCGCCGGCTGCAACATCCTTTGAGCCTACCGCGATCTCATCCGAGGGGCGTCGCCCCTCGGAC
>JBOGIZ010000800.1:0-4605 GCA_050747805.1 Vicinamibacterales bacterium
AGGAAGATCTCGTTCGAGACGATCGGCGATCCTTTCACGGTGCCGACTACGTGCGCGTCGGGCAGATCGATGTCGATCAAGCGAACCTCGCCGATCGAGACGTCCTTTGCTGCGGCCTCGATCGTCACGACTTGGCGCAGGTAGTTCGAGCCGTCCCTTAGAACGCCATGCCACGTCGCGCGCAGCCCCGCGTCGGTCGCCTCGAGCGCGACGACGACCTGACGTCCGGCGAGGCGTTCCGACAAGCGCGACGCGTGCGGATCGCCGGCCAGCCGTTCGATCCGCGGCGTGCCGGTGACGCGCATCTCTGACGCCTGAACGACGCGGCCGCCGTCGAGCGCGATCGCGAACGCGCTGGCAGGCAGCGGAAGCTGACGCCCGTCCTGTTTGTCCTCGAATCCGGCGACCGTGAATCGGTCCTTCGAAATCGTCCACGAGCCGGAGACGGCGTCGTTGAAGAGCGTGATCCGGCCGTTCCGCGAAGAGGCTTGTGCGCGTCCGGGCTCTGCCGCGACCGCGGGCGCCGCCGCGTCCTGCGGGTGGGTCGAGTCGGCCGAGCCGGGTTGACCGAGAAACGCGACGGCGAGCACAACGGTGCAAAGGACACGGCGAGTAGCGCGCGGCATGCGACGCATGGTACTGCAATCCTGGAAAGGTGGCTCGGTCCCGGTATTCTGATGGCTGATGAGACTGCGCGCGCAATTGCCGCCCGAGATCGAAGAGTTTCGCGACGAGCGCTGGGGCCGTGAAAGCACCCGGCAGGTCGAGTCGGCGTACGACGCCGAACGCTTCATCGATCGCGCTGGATTCGCCGCGTGCATGACGGATTCGCGGCGCCCGGGTCCGTCGTTGTACGTGGCCGTGTGCGGACGCCGCGACGCGGTGATGCCGCGGACCGTGCAGACGGATCCCGAAGCATCGCAGGCGTGGCTGATCAAAGACGACCTCGTGCGCCGCGGCAAGGTGTACTACGCCAAGCTCGCCGGGGGCCGCGCCACGTTCATCGCGCCGAGGATGATTCGCTACTTTCACGCGCTCTGGGGCGTGCGACGAGCGGAGGAATCCCATCGCCTCAGCCGTCCGGCGCAGGCCGTGCTCCGGGTGCTTCGCCGCGAGTGGGAAATCGCGACGTCCGACCTGCGCGCCGACTCCGGCGTCGCCGATCGCGTGCGGTTCGCGCGCGCGCTCGACGAACTGCAAGCGGCAAGGCTCGTCGTCCCGAGCGAAGTCTATTACCAGCCGAAATTCACGTATCTCTGGACGCTCGCGGTGGGACGGTTCGCCGGGGAACTGCGGCGGCGCACCCCGCGGGCGGTGGCGCTTCGGGAAATCGCCCGCTGCTTTCTGTTGGGAGCGGCCGTGACCGTGCCGGGCGAGCTCGCGCGCGTGACGGGCTTGTCGCGCCCCGATGCGGGACTCGGCAACCGCGCGCTGGTGGCGGAGGGATTCGCCACGTCGCCTTCACGCGGCGTCTACGTGCTCGCCTCGGGGCTGCCGCCAGCGTCTCCGCCCGGGACGTCGTGATCACAACTCGAGCCGCGCGAAGTGCGCGCGGACGACCGTAAAAGCACTCGCACGAGCTGTCTTCGAGACGCCGCCTATTCAGAATGCGGACCATGCGGGTTTCGGTGCGCCCGGCCGAAATGTCGTGTAGACTACATTCCGCCCGCACAGACTGTTGCCACGCCGCCGTGTACGGCGCCTCAGCCTCCGAGCGTCGGGGAACGCGACGACCGCATCGTTTCGGCAACGGCAACAACGGCATCTCTGATTCCCCTTCATGGCATACATGCTCGGGCGAATGACGATGGCCCGATCAGGAAGGGAGCGATATGACCGTCCATCTGGTGAACCCGAGCCACATCTCGTTTGGCGTCGGCGTCATCACCCCGCGCTGGCTGTTCGTGCTCGCCGGCGCAACGCCGTCGCAATACGGACGCCCGCAGATTTCTGACGAGACGCTCGAGTCGTTCGATCTGGCGTCCGTGCACGCGGGCGATATCGTCGGCATCGGCATCCACACGGGCAACGCGCTGCGCGGCTACGAGATCGGCCGGGACGCGAGCGCCCGCGGCGCGACCGTCGTGTTCGGCGGCATTCACGCCACCCTCTTTCCCGACGAAGCGCGCGACCTCGGCGCGGCCGCCGCGGTTGTTCGCGGTGACGGCGATGTGGTCTGGCCGACCGTGCTGAGCGACGCCGCGGCCGGCAGGCTGCAGCCACTGTACGAGGGCGGACGCGTCGATGCCGAGGCCTTCGTGCCGGCCCGCTGGGAGCTGCTGCCCGAGGGCCGCTACATGTGGGGCTCGGTGCAGACGGTTCGTGGATGCCCGAAGCACTGCTCGTTCTGCTCCGTCTGGAGGACCGATGGGCAGAAGCCGCGCCAGCGGCACGTCGATGTCGTCGTTGCCGAGATCTTCGAGCTGCGAAAGCGCGGATTCCGGTTCGTCGCGCTCGCGGACGACAACTTCTACCCCGTCGCGCTGGCCGACCTGGCGATGGCCGAACGCCAGCGGAACACCGAGCGGCTCGAGCACTTGAAAGCGCTGCGCGCCGAACGATTCGAGCTGATGGCGCGTCTTGCGGAACTGCCGTCCGACATGGTGTTCTTCACGCAGATCACGATGGAGGCGGCCGAAGACGTCGCATTCCTCGACGCTATGCGTCGCGCGAATATCAAAGGGGCGCTCGTCGGCGTCGAAGCGGTCACGCCCGAGGGCCTGAAGGACGTCTACAAGAGTTTCAACGAGGCCGGCGACGCCCTCGTGCAACGGCTTCGGACGTTCCGAGACCATGGGGTGCACGTGCTCGGGTCGTTCATCTTCGGCCTGCCGAGCGATCGCCCGGCCACGTTCGACGCGACCGCCGATGTCGCCGAGCGAGCCGGGCTCACGTTCGCGCAGTTCGTCCTGCTGACGCCGTTTCCCGGGACCGTTGACTTCGACGCGTGGGAGAAAAGAATGGCCACCGGCGCGGCCGAGGTCGCGGGCATTCCGATCACGCGGCACTGGCTCATTCCGCAAGCGCATCGACCGAAGGTGTATACCCCGCACCCGGTGATGAGCGCCGACGAAATCCGCGGCAGGACGCAGGCCGTCTGGGATCGGTTCTACAGTTTTCCGCGCATCTGGGAGCGTTCCCGGTGCACGCCGACGCTGCGATCCCGTCTCGCGTTCGTCCTCATCTCGAAGCTGTACCGCCAGATGTACGCGAACACCGGCATCGCGACCGACAGCGCGCGCGTGAGCCGCGCGAACCGCTGGGCGCGCCTGATTGCGCGTCCCTGCCGACGCCTGTTCGTCGCGCGCCCCTTGCCCGAATCAGCGGCTGAGGTTCAGACCGTCTAGTTTTATCGCGGCCCTCGCTCGCCCGCCCGGGGCGTCGCCCCCTTCCGGACTCCCCCGCACGCGCTCGGCGGCAATCGCCAATCAGTCGATCGGCACTCTGCAGTCGGCAATCCGTCGATCGACACTCGGCAGTCGCCAATCTGCAGTCCCGTGTTACACTGGTGAGGTTAGGATCTTGCCGCGTACTGTGCCGCCTCCGGCGTGACGAGCCGCAAAACTCGCTCCTCCTGAAGTTCAGCCTAGCTACGAGACGACATCCACCGATCGTTCATGGGGATGATCGGCACCGTCGCGTTCAGCGACAGAGGAGTGAGTTGGTCATGAGTCGGAAACTGTACGTAGGAAACCTGCCATACGAAATCGGCGAAAACGATCTTCAGGAACTGTTCGCGCGCGCCGGCGGTGTCGAATCCGTCAGCGTGATGCGGGATCAGGCGACCGGCCGCGCGCGCGGCTTCGCGTTCGTGGAGATGAACTCCGAGGAAGAGGCCCAGAAAGCGATCAACGAGTTGAATGCGTATCAGCTCGGCGGACGAAGTCTCACGGTGAACGAGGCGCGGCCGCGCCCGGAGCGCGGCGGTGGATTCGGCGGCGGCGGCGGCTCGCGCCGGCGTTCCGAGCCGCGCTGGTAACGAGCGGCACCCGAGGCACGGCGCCGGATGCAACGTCCGGCGCCCGCCTCTCGCGTTCTTCAAATCCCTCCATTTTTTAGTCCCCACACCGGCTCCAGACGGCGCAGAATGGCGCGGCCGCGTAGCAATTTCTGCCATATTGAAACTGCCGGCCAGACGATGCCATCGTCGTCGTCATGAGTATCGCAATCGGGATCGGTGACGCACGCGCGCAGCTGTGCGCGCACTTCGGCCATCAGATCTTCCGCCCGGGGCAAGGCGAGATCGTCGAGGCGGTGCTGGGCGGCCGCGATGTGCTGGCCGTCATGCCGACGGGATCCGGCAAATCGATCGGCTACCAGCTGCCTGCCGTCATGCTGACGGGAACGACGCTCGTCGTCTCACCGCTGATCTCGCTGATGAAAGATCAGGTGGACGAACTCAATCGCCGTGGGATCCGATCGGCGGCGCTGCATTCGATGCTCGCGGCCCAGGCGCGCCGTGACGTGCTCGCCGCGGCGCGCGCCGGATCGCTGCGTCTGCTGTATGTCGCACCGGAGCGATTCGCGTCGGAGATTTTCGTGCGCGCGCTCGCCGACCTGCGCGTGGCGCGGTTCGTCGTCGACGAGGCGCACTGCGTGTCCGAC
>JBOGIZ010000801.1:0-3800 GCA_050747805.1 Vicinamibacterales bacterium
TGCACCGATTCGCGCGCGTCGGGCGAGGGCTGGGGTGTTCCGGGTTTGAAGACGCCGATAGGCTTCCCATCCTGCCAGACGAGAAACGCATCGAGCGTCGCGCGCGCGAGATCGGGACGGCCGATCATGTCGTACGCGCGAACGAAATACGATCCGTCGCGCACCCAGAAATAGTTGTAGTGAATCCGATTGACGCGCTGATAGACGCGGCCGCTCTCGCTCTCCTCGCGCGCGATGAGATCGTTCACGAGGCTCGTCCGAAACGTGTTCATCACTTTCGGATCGGCGAGCTCGAAATGCCCGGCTTTGGCGACTTCGCCCCTCCAGAATGCGATCGTCCGCGCCCGATAGTCGTCGTAGGCCGCGGTGACGATCGACGCGACGACCGTGGATTTCGAGAGCAGCGTCGGCACGGCCGGCATTTTGAACGTGAACACGCGCGTCTTGCCCGCGCCGAGCGTGAAGTCGTACTCCACCGCCGCTTCCTTGTCGGCACTGCTCACGCCAGGCATCGACATCCGTGCGTCTGCCGCCGGCGCCGTGAACACCAGATGACCGCCTTGCACCATTCGTCCATCCGTGAACGACACCTGAGTCTTGCCGGCCGCGAACGCCGCTTCGTCCATGAACAGCTTGCCGTGCCAGTCGCCGCGCTGGGTCCTCAGCGCGCGGTCGAGCGCCTGCCGCTGGCCCATGAACCAGTCGTAGGCGGGATCGACGTTGACCGTGGAGGCGATCGCGCCGAAATTCGCCCCGAGCGCGCCGCTTCGCGCCCGCATGCCACGGTTGCGGACGGTGCATCGAATGAAAGCGATGAGATTGGCGCGCGGATCGAGACCCGGGGGCGCCGCGAACGCTTCGAAGTTGTATCGCAGTCCGTCGCGATCGAAGCCGAAGCGGATCACCGGCAGATAATTGTCGACCAGCGTCTTCACGCGCTGACTCACGGGCCGCAGCGATTGAGGCGCGCCGGCATAGAAGGAGAGCTGGCCGTGCGAGCTCACGAAGGCGCCGTCATAGGTGACGATGATCGCCTTCGGCGAATTCTCGAAGCCCAGTTGATCGGTCGGCGCCCTGAAATAGCTGAACGGTGCGGCGAGCTCCTGCCGGATCTGGGCCCCGGCGCGTCTTTGCGCCGGCGGGGCCGCGTGGACCAAGTCAATCGCCAGCAGCGTGAGGACCGCGGTCCCGACTGCCGCGCAACTCCTGCGTGTCATCGCTGGGACTCCTGCCGCGCATACGCGGCGGCACGATTCTACACGTCGACGCGGAACACTCGATTTCAACGGCCTGTTCGCCGACGCGAAGCCACTCGCCAATCGTCACTCTGTCGATCGCCACTCGTCAATCGTCAATCCGTCGATCGCCAATCGGCAACCGCCAATCGGCAATCAGAGGCGTAGTGGAAGTGCTAGGATGTGGAGCGATTTACCTGCGAGGCACCCATGCCAGACGCCGCGAAGAAGACAACCATCAGCCGGCGCACATTCCTGGAGAGGACCGGCACCGTCGCCGCCATGTCGGTCGCGGCCGGCCCGTTTCTCGGCAAGCTCGGCGACGGCTTCGCCGTCAGGGCCGAACCGCTGCCGCTCAACGCCATCGCTGGCGTCGATCGGATCGTCATGACGCACGGCAGGACGTACCTGAACGGCTGGGCCGGGTACGGCGAGCCGCCGCATCGCGAACGCGGCCGTCGCGGAGAGCCGCCGCCGCCGGAGAACACCGGCCCCGCGCCGCAGACGACGTGGAGCACGGTGTCGGGTCCCGGCACGGTGACGTTCGTCGACCCCAAAGCCGCCGTCACGACCGCGGCCTTCTCCGCCCCGGGCGACTACGTGCTGCAGGTGACCGCCGACAACGGCACCGACAAGGCGACCTCCACGCTCAGCGTCACCGTCGAGGCGCCGCCGCCCGACACGCCGCTGCAGCAGGTGGTGACGACCCGTCACGCGATCACGAGCCCGTTCTGGCGCGCGCGCAACAAGGCGCTGATCACGTCCTGGATTCCCTTCTGCATCGATCAGATGAACCGGACCGATCTGATCCAGGGCCCAGGCGGCATCGATAACTTCGTCGAGGCCGCCAAGGCCCTCCGCGGCGAGCCGCACGGCTCGCACAAGGGCTACGTCTTCTCGAACGCCTGGGTCCATGAGACGGTCGAGTCCATGAGCCTCGCGCTGATGTGGGACGCGCAGGGCGACAAGGAGATCCTCGCCGCTCAGGAGAAAATGAGGGCGACGCTCGAGGACTGGATCCCGAAGATTCTCGCCGCGCAGTATCCCGACGGCTACCTCCAGACCGCGTTCACGCTGCGCAATCCCGAGCGGTGGCCCGATCGCTGGACGCCGCAGGGGCGCGGCAATCACGAAGGCTACACCGCCGGCTACTTCATCGAATCGGCCATCAACCACTACACGATGACCGGCCACAAGGACGCGCGCCTCTACGACGCCGCGAAGAGGCTCGCCGACTGCTGGGCCGATCACATCGGGCCGCCGC
This sequence comes from Vicinamibacterales bacterium, assembly GCA_050747805.1. GTDB lineage: Bacteria > Acidobacteriota > Vicinamibacteria > Vicinamibacterales > 2-12-FULL-66-21 > JAICSD01. The sequence goes on from JBOGIZ010000801.1 coordinate 2,500, forward strand.
CCAAGCAGGAATGGTTCGACGGGCATCAGGAGATGGAGCAGGCGCTCGTCCGCTTCGGACGTTTCGTCAACGAAGTGGAAGGCGGCGGCAAAGGAGACCGCTACATCGCGCTCGCGAAGTTCCTGCTCGACTGCCGCAAAGGCGGTACCGAGTACGACCAAAGCCATCTGCCGGTCGTGCAGCAGTACGAAGCCGTCGGACACGCGGTCCGCGCCGTTTACACGTACTCCGGCATGGCCGACGTCGCCGTCGAGACCCACGACGTCGATTACCAGAGCGCCGTGAAATCGCTCTGGGACAACATCGTCAACCGCAAGTACTACGTGACGGGCGGCATCGCCAGCGGCGAGACGTCCGAAGGCTTCGGGCCGAACTATTCGCTGCGGAACAACTCCTACTGCGAGTCGTGCTCCAGCTGCGGCGAGATCTTCTTCCAGTGGAAGATGCACCTGGCCTATCACGACGCGAAGTACGCCGATCTCTACGAGACCACGCTCTACAACGGCCTGCTCGGATCGCTCGATCTCGAGGGCAAGAACTACTACTACCCGAACCCGCTCGCGGCGAACGCGCAGCGGACGCCCTGGAACGTGTGCCCGTGCTGCGTCGGGAATCTGTCCAGGACGATGCTGATGATCCCGACCTGGATGTATTCGAAGGACGCCGGCGGCGTCTACGTGAATCTGTTCGCCGGGAGCGACGTCACGATTCCCGGCGTGGCGGGCACGGCCGTCGAGCTCGTACAGACGACCGATTATCCGTGGAAAGACAGAGTCGCGATCACGGTCAAGCCAGCCGTTCCAAAGCATTTCGCGATTCACATTCGCGTACCCAACCGCGACGTCAGCGCGCTCTACACGAGCACGCCGGCGGCGAACGGCCTCACGTCGATGACCGTCAACGGATCGTCCGTGAAGCCGGCGATCGCGAACGGCTACGCGACGATCGCGCGGATGTGGAAGACCGGCGACACGATCGTCTTCACGGTGCCGATGCCGGTGCAGCGCGTCCGCGCCATCGACAAGGTTGCGGCCGACCAGCGCCGCGTCGCGCTGCGCGTCGGTCCGCTGCTCTACAACATCGAGCAGGTCGATCAGGGCATCGATGGCGTGCTCGATCCGTCCGCGCGGCTCACGACCGAATGGCGTCCCAATCTGCTCGCGGGCGTGAACGTCGTCACCGGCACGTTTGCCGACGGCTCGCCGCTGACCGCCGTCCCGAACTACGCGCGCTACAACCGCAATCCGCCGGCGCCGCCGTGGGTGCCGCCGCCGCCGCGCGTGCGCCCCGTGCCCGGCGCC
>JBOGIZ010000802.1:0-2039 GCA_050747805.1 Vicinamibacterales bacterium
CTTCTTTGTCCTAGCTGGTACGGAACGGCATGCCCATCAACTGGAGCAGCTTCCGCGCCTCCTCATCGGTCTTGGCCGTCGTCACCACGGAGACATTCATGCCGCGCGCCTTGTCGACCTTCATGTAGTCGATCTCGGGGAACAGCAGCTGGTCCTTCAGGCCGAGCGTGAAGTTGCCGCGGCCGTCGAACCCGCGCGGCGACACGCCGCGGAAGTCGCGCACCCGGGGCAGCGCGACCGAAATCAGCCGATCGAGGAACTCCCACATGCGCTCGCCGCGCAGCGTCACCATCGCCCCGATGGGCATGCCCTTCCGGACCTTGAACTGCGCGATCGATTTCTTGGCGCGCGTCACGACGGGCTTCTGCCCCGTGATGCGCATCACCTCGTCGGCGCCCGCGTCGACGATCTTCGCGTTCTGCGTCGCCTCGCCAAGGCCCATGTTGACGACGATCTTCGCGAGCTTCGGGATCGCCATCACGTTCTTGTAGCCGAATTCCTTCTTGAGCGCCGGCGCGACGTCCGTGCCGTATCGATCCTTCAGGCGGCTCATTTGTCGACCACTCCTTCGCACTTCCGGCAGATGCGAACCTTGCGGCCGTCGCCGAGGATGCGGCGGCCGAGGCGCGTCGCTTTGCCGCACTCCGGGCACACGATCTGCACGTTCGAGGCGTGCAGCGCCGCCTCGCGCGAGATGACGCCTCCCGGCACGTTCTTTCCGGGATTCGGCTTCATGTGCCGCTTGATCATATTCACGCCTTCGACGACTAGGCGGTTGTTCTCGGGCAGGACCTTCAGCACGCGGCCGCGCTTGCCGCGATCCTTGCCTGTGATGACGACCACGTTGTCGTTCCGGCGAATCGGTGTTTGTAATCTCGACATAACTGAACTCTGTCAATTCCCAATTGCCAACTTCCAACTACCCAAGGCGTCCGATCGCGAACGGTACCTCGCGCGTCTGGCGCCTTGTGGAGTTGGGAATTGGGCCTTGGTCGTTGTTACAGCACCTCCGGAGCGAGGGAGATGATCTTCATGAACTTGCGTTCGCGCAGCTCCCGCGCGACGGGTCCGAAGACGCGCGTCCCAATCGGCTCGCCCTGGTCGTTCACCAGCACGGCGGCGTTGCGGTCGAACCGAATGTAGCTGCCGTCCTTGCGCCGCTGCTCCTTGACGGTCCGGACGATGACGGCCTTGACGACCTGGCCCTTCTTCACGCTCGACTCCGGGGTCGCTTCCTTCACCGACGCGGTGACGATGTCGCCCAGCCGGGCGTAGCGGCCGGTGGATCCGCCGATCGGGTTGATGACGGCAATCTTGCGCGCGCCCGAGTTGTCGGCGACGTCCAGGATGGATCGCATCTGAATCATGGGTGCTCTCCTTCCCTAGAGTTGCTTGGCCTTCTCGACGATCGACGTCACGACCCAGCGCTTGCGGGCGCTGAGCGGCCGCGTCTCGGTGATGGCCACCTTGTCGCCGATCTTCGCTTCGTTCTTCTCGTCGTGCGCGAGGAACGTCGACGTGCGGCGGGTCGTTTTGCCGTAGAGCGGGTCGCGGATCTGCCGCTCGATGGCCACCTTGACCGTCTTGTTCATCTTGTCGCTGACGACAACGCCAGTGACGACTGCCTTGGTCGCCATCCCTTACACCGTCCCCTTCTCGGTCAGCACGGTCTTGAGCCGCGCGAGATCCCGGCGAACGAGCTTCAGCTTGTTCACGGCCTCGAGCTGGCCCATCGATTTCTGGATCCGGAGGCGGAACAGCTGATCGTCGAGATCCCGCTCGCGCTGCTTCAGCTCTTCGACGCCCAAGTCACGGAACTCACCCGCCTTCATACCGCCTTCTCCTCCGCGAAGCGCGTCGCGAACTTCGTCTTGATCGGCAGCTTCGCCGCCGCGAGGCGCATCGCTTCGCGCGCTTCGGTCTCGGTCACGCCTTCCATCTCGAACATGATGCGGCCCGGCCGCACGACGCACACCCACTGTTCGGGTGCGCCCTTGCCCTTGCCCATTCGTGTTTCCTGCGGCTTCTTGGTGATCGGC
>JBOGIZ010000803.1:0-1814 GCA_050747805.1 Vicinamibacterales bacterium
GGGACCACGACCCGAGTGGAAACAGCAGCAGGGGGGTGAGAGACCACAGTGGAAGGATCGCCCCCCGCGTGATTCGCGGCGACCGAAACCGGACTGGAAGAATCGTCCGTCCGGGCCGCCGAAAGCCCGTGACGGCGAACGCGGATCGAAGGACCGCTGGCGCGATCGTCCACAAGGGCCGCCGCCAGGGAAACCGGCCGGCGGCGGCGATCGGCGGGGACGCGACTGGCGTCCCGGAGGCGATCACAAAGATCCACGCGATCGCTTTAAGGTCCCGCGCGACGTGAAGCGCGCGCGCTTCAAGGACAGTGCCCGACGCGATCGCATGCACCCGAAACCACCGAAGAAAAAGGACGAGGAGTGATCGCTCACGTCGTCCTGCTGCAGCCGCGTTCCGATCTGACTGAAGAACAGCGGCGCGCCGCGGTCGACACCATCCGGCGCTCCGCCGGCGGCATTCCGGAGATTCGTCGCTTCAGTTTCGGACGCCGCATCAAGCACGGCCTCCCGGGATACGAGCAGTTGATGGCGCAAGACTTCGAATACGCGCTGGTCATCGAGGTCGACACCGTCGAAGCGCTGAAGCGGTATCTGCAGGCACCCGCGCACGTCGCGCTCGCACGGTTGTTCTATCAGGCCACGTCGTCCGCGCTCGCCTACGACTACGAGTTCGACAGCCAGGCTTGAATCGCGCCCGATCCGGCTATGCCGGTGCACCAACGCTGAAAAACTCCGCGATGATGTCGCGAAGCCGATCGAGCGACTCGGCGGAATTGATGGCGATCCGCAGATGCGACCCGTTGTCGAGCCCCTTCGTGTACCAGGCGTTCAACGCGCGGAGCTTGTTGATCACCCAGCGATCGTGGCGCGTGGCAGGCTCGCTCGACCCGGCGACATGGCGGAAACCGTCGGCTTCATCGATCCTCTCGTGCAGCAGGAGGTCGATGTAGTCGAGCAGGAACTGGCCGCGCTCCACTTGACCGATGTCGCGCGGCGCCTCACCGCGCGCGATCGCGGCGGCCTGTTCGAAGATCCATGGATTGCGGAGCGCACCGCGGCCGACCAGCACGCCCGAGACGGCGCTGCTGCGCAGCCTCTCAACAATCTGCTCCGCGTCGATGCAATCGCCACTGCCGAACACCGGAATGCCGACGCCCGCCGCCACGCGATCGATCAGATTCCAGTCAGAGAACCCCGAATATGATTGCGCCGCGGTGCGGCCGTGGACGGCCACCGCCGCCGCGCCCGCCTCTTCCATCCGCTTGGCCAGTTCCGGCGCGTTGATCGCCACGTCATCCCAGCCGGCGCGCATCTTCACCGTCACCGGAATGTTCACCGCCTTCACCATCGCCGCCACGATCGACTGCGCGTGCGACGGCTCGCGCATCAGGCTGCAGCCCGCGCTGTGTTTCGCGATCTTCGGGACCGGGCATCCCATGTTCACGTCGACGATGTCGGCGCCCATGCTTTCGACGATCTGCGCCGCGGCGGCCATCTTCGACGGGTCGCCGCCGAAGATCTGAATCGAGACCGGACGCTCTTCTTCCGTGTATTCGGCATACTCGAGCGTGCGATCGATTCCGCGCACGAGGCCCTCCGAGCTGACCATCTCGGTGACCACGAGACCGCATCCGCCGCGGCGCTTGACCAGCCGCCGGAACGCGGTGTCGGTCATGCCCGCCATCGGCGCGAGCGCGAACGACGGATCGATCTCTTTGGTTCCGATCTTCATGAGCGTTCCGGTTTCAGCCGCCGCACCCCGCGCCCCGCACTCCGCACTCCGCACTCCGCACTCCGCTAGTATGGCCGTACAT
>JBOGIZ010000804.1:0-2384 GCA_050747805.1 Vicinamibacterales bacterium
GTGCCCTCACCGTCGGACTCGCCGCCCAGGCGGGCCCCTACAAGATCCTCACGCAGCAGAAAGTCGGCGGCGGAGGCGGGTTTGATTACGTGAACGCGGACTCCGACGCGCGGAAGCTCTACGTCGCAAGGCGCGCCGACGCGTCCACCAACGAGCCCGCGCGCGTGATGGTCTATAACCTGGACACGCTCGCGCAGGAAGGCGAGATCCCGAACGTCAGCGCGCACGGCGTCGCGATCGATCCGAAATCGGGCCACGGATTCGCGAGCAGCAAGCCTGTCACGATGTTCGACACGAAGACGCTCGCGGTGATGAAGACCATCGACGTGCAGGGGAATCCCGACGGCATGCTGTTCGATCCCTATGACGGCCGCATACACGTGCTCAGCCACAGTGCGCCGCACGACACGGTCATCAACGCGTCGGACGGCTCCGTCGTCGGTACGATCGATCTCGGCGGCGGGCCGGAAGAGGCGCAGAGCGACGGCAAGGGGACGATCTACGTCGATCTGGAAGACAAGAGCGCGATCGCCGTCGTTGACGCCAAGGCGATGAAGGTCAAGGCGACCTACGACATCAGCGCGACGTGCGAAGGGCCATCCGGGCTCGGGTTCGACGCGAAACACGGCGTCCTCTTCGCCACGTGCCACGGCGGCGGGAAGGGCGGCGACGATCCGACGATGACGATCGTGAGCGCGGCTGATGGCAAGGTGCTGAAGGCGCTCCCGATCGGCCGCGGCACCGACGGCGGCGGCTTCAATCCCGTGACGATGGAAGCGTTCAGTTCGAATGGCCAGGCGGGCACGCTGTCGATCGTCAAGGAATCGAGCCCGACGTCGTTCTCGGTGGAGCAGGACCTCACGACCGTCGAAGGCGGCAACTTCAAGACGATGACGATCGACTCGAAGACGAACCACGTGCTGTTGATCGGCGCCGCGTTCGAGGCGCCGCCGGCTTCCGCGCCGCCGCCGCCGGCGGGCCGCGGCGGCCGTTGGCGGCGAGCCATGGTCCCTGGATCGTTCACGATCATGGTTGTCGGGAAGTAGCCGAGCCATTCCGAACAGCTGAGTGCGCGGCCGTGCGCCGAATCGGTATGTTAACCTGCCGAGATCGGGGCCCGACCGCGTGCCATCAACCGCCTCACCACCGCAGGAGCCGAAGCTTTTTCACACTCTCGGCCGCGACGTCCGGGACGTCGTCGTCGACGTGCACCGGACGGGCTTCCGGGCCACCATCCGTGGGTCGCTTTCGCGGCTCGAGACGTTTTATCTCTCGGCAGAGCACCAGGGTCGTCTCGCGGGGATGGGTCGCGCGAAGCGGTTCCTGTTCCGCTCGTGGTGGCTGCTCAAAAGCCTCTATTTCAAGCTGAATCCCGCACGGAGAATCCTTCTCCTGATCGCGTTCCTGCTGATGTGGAACGGACGGACGGACATGGGCAGCGGTCGTGTTCGCGTCCAGTTTGATGTCGGCTTCATCGGCGTCGCGCTGCTGCTCGTCATTCTGATGCTGGAGCTGAAGGACAAGCTCGTTGCGAAGAGCGAGCTCGAGGCCGGCCGCACCGTGCAGCTCGCGCTGATGCCGAACCACGCGCCGGAGCTGCGCGGGTGGGACATCTGGTTGTATACGCGATCGGCAAACGACGTCGGCGGCGATCTCGTCGACTATCTGCCCGTCGCCGCCGACCGGCTCGGCATCATGCTCGGCGACGTGGCAGGGAAGGGCCTGCCGGCGGCGCTGCTGATGGCGAAGCTGCAGGCGACGCTGCGCGCGCTCATCTCGGCCGCCGGCTCGCTCAGCGAGCTGGGCGCGGAGACCAACCGCATTCTCAACCGCGATGGCCTGCCGAACCGGTTCGCCACGCTCGTGTATCTGGAAATCGCGCCCGACTCTGGACACGTGCGGCTGCTCAATGCCGGCCACATGCCGCCGATCGTCCTGAGGGGCGGAGGGATCGAGGAAATCAGAGGCACGTCGATCGCGCTCGGCATGATGCCCGAGGCGGCGTTCGCGGAGCAGCACACCGATCTCGACATCGGCGACGTGCTCGTCGTGTATTCGGATGGGATTACCGAAGCGATGGACACGGCCGACGACTTCTATGGGGATGACCGGCTGCGCGCGGCGCTGATTCCGGCGCGCACGAACGCCGCGGCCGACGCGGGCAAGGCGATTCTGGCGTCGGTGGACGCGTTTGTCGGCGCGGCGGCGGTCCACGACGACATGTCGCTCGTGATCCTGAAGCGGGTGTGAGATGCCTCGAGTCAAGTCGGAAACCCGGCAGGCGGGTGGCGCGAACGGGGCCGCCCGGCTTCGCGCCGCAGGCGCCACGCCCGTGACAAACGCTTTTGGCGCCGAGCACGAAGTGGGGCTGTTCGCGTCAGGAC
>JBOGIZ010000805.1:0-3050 GCA_050747805.1 Vicinamibacterales bacterium
ACTCACGCCGTCATGTTTCCGTGAGTCGTCTTTGTCGTCTCGTCTGCCTTCCGCCTGCCGGCGGAACGCCGGCCTCGCCTGCCGGCCTCTGCGCTCTCGGCTCTCCGCGCCCTCGGCGAGAGACCACCACGGTCGTAGACTGTCAGGGCCTTCCAATCCGCTCCGCACGTTGGCCAGCTCGCGATCGGAATACGCCGAAGAGAAATTGTCTCACCTGTCCTCCACTCTCTTTGACCTGCCCTGTCCCGGCAATCTGGCACACTCAAAAAACTGCAATCTCGGGCCTCGCCGCGCGGTGCAATTTCTGCACGGTTCGGCACACATGGCGAAAGTGGCGAGTCGCCATAAGTGACTGCCCTGCAACGGACTAGGTCCATGTGCGAAATGCGTTTTCGCTTGACACTTCCGCAGGCACGACTCTAGAATACGGCCACCAGCGACGCATCACCGTCAGTAAGGAGACTTGTTTCATGGCAGACGACCGTAACGACCGCGAGCGGATGAAAGCGATCGACCTCGCCGTCGGGCAAATCGAAAAGCAGTTTGGCAAGGGCTCGATCATGCGGCTCGGCCAGAAGGATGCCATCGCGAAAATCCCGGCCATCTCGACCGGCTCGGTCAGCCTGGATTATGCGCTCGGCATCGGCGGCATGCCGCGCGGCCGCGTGATCGAAATCTTCGGGCCCGAGTCGTCGGGCAAGACGACGCTCGCGCTCCAGGTCATCGCGGAAGCGCAGAAGACCGGCGGCATGGCCGCATTCGTCGACGCGGAGCACGCGCTCGACGCGCAATACGCGAAAAAGCTCGGCGTCGATCTCGACAACCTCCTCGTCTCGCAGCCCGACAACGGCGAGCAGGCGCTCGAGATTGTCGAAGTGCTGGTGCGCTCGGGCGGCGTCGACGTCGTCGTCGTCGACTCGGTGGCGGCGCTGGTGCCGCGCGCGGAAATCGAAGGTGAGATGGGCGAAGCCCAGATGGGCCTGCAGGCGCGGCTCATGTCGCAGGCGCTCCGCAAGCTCACCGGCATCGTCTCGAAATCGAAGACGTGCCTGATCTTCATCAACCAGCTGCGCGAGAAGATCGGCGTGATGTTCGGGAACCCCGAAACGACGACCGGCGGCCGTGCGCTGAAATTCTATTCGTCGGTGCGCGTCGACATCCGGCGGATCGGCGCGATCAAGTACGGCGATGTCGTCGTCGGCGGCCGTACGCGCGTGAAGGTCGTCAAGAACAAGGTCGCGCCGCCGTTCCGCGAGGCAGAGTTCGACGTGATGTACGGCGAAGGCATTTCGCGCGAAGGCGATCTGCTGGATCTGGCGGTCGATCGGAAGATCGTCGAAAAAAGCGGGACGTGGTTTGCGTTCAGCGGCGAACGTCTCGGGCAGGGCCGCGAGAACGTGAAGCAGTATCTGAAAGAGAACACCGCCGTGATGAAGGCGATCGAGGATCGGGTGCGGCACGAATTGGGACTGACGGCGGAAGAAGTCGCGGCGGTGTAGTTCGCGGGGGTGCGGGGTGCGGGGTGCGGGGTGCGGAAACGTGAACTCAACGCCGCGGCCCGCGGCCCGCTATTTCGCGTCGTGAATGGTGACCTGGATCTCCCCCTCGCGCATCAGGCCGAGGCGGGTCCGCGCGACTGATTCGATCGTCGCGGGGTCGTCGCGGAGCCGCTCCACTTCGTCGCGCTGCCGGTCATTCTCGTTCCGCAGCTGAACCAGATCCGTCGCCGCCCGGCTCTCGTCGCGGCGCGCGCGGATCGTTTCCGTCAGCCCATGCTGGCCGAACAGCCCGTCCACGAGCAGGACGCACGCGATGAACACCATCGTCCGCGCCCAGAACCGTCGCGGCTCCCGCCGCGGCTCGGCCTCCGTCTGCCCGGCGATCGGCACGGTGTCGTCCTCGTTCATGCCTGTCGTGCGCACGGTACCAAATCCCGATCCGAAGTACAAGGGGTTTCTTGCGCCACCGAATGACGCGATAATCCGGTCGGGGTCAACCGTCAATGAAACTCTCCGCCGCCGTCGTGGTGCTCGTATCCGTCGCCGGGCTTTCGCAGGCGCCGCAGTTCCACAGCGGTGTCCAGCTCATCACGCTGAACGTCTCCGTGCTGGACAAGAGCGGAAATGCCGTCACCGATCTCCGCCCATCAGATTTCAGTGTTCTCGTGGACGGCAAGCCGCGAGTGGTGCGATTTGCCCAGCTCTTCCACAGCGAGCGAAGCCCCATTGTGGTGTCGAGCGACCACTCCCTCGGCCGTTACGCCACAAATACCGACGCTCCGACGGGTCACGTGGTCGTGTTTGCGATCGATCGCTATGCCCTGCCGCCCGGCACGGAACGGCCGATCCTGACCAGCGCCGCGGGCATGCTCGACCGCCTGTCGCTGGCCGACTCCGTCGGACTCGTGAACATTCCGGGTACGACGATCGACGTCACGCGCGATCACCCGCTGATCGCGCGAGCGCTCGAATCGATTGTCGGCATGTCGCAGCCCGGTATGTCGCAGCGAAGCGTGACATGGCCGGAAGCCAAGGCGATTGATGCCGGCGACAACCTCGTCCTCGCGCAAGTCGTCGAACGGGAGTGCCTCAGTCCGGACGATTCCTATTGCCAGCAGGACATCCACACGGCCGTGCGCGAGACCCTGGGATACGGGCGCGAACATGCCGACATGGTCCTCGCATCGCTGACGTCGATCGTCAACCACCTCGCCGTGATCCGGGCGCCGAAGCACATCGTGCTGCTGTCGGCGGGTCTGCCGTTCGACACCGAGTTCCTCGATCGCTTCAAAGCCGTCGAGCGCGCGGCCGCCCAATCACATGTCACGATCGATACGATCCGCGTGCACACCTTCGCCGCGGATGCGACGTCTCCGGTCAAAGGCGGCGTCGCGCCCGAAGGCACGGCCGATCGCGCCGGACTCGATACGCTCGCGTCGTTGACGGGCGGCACGGCATTTCTGGCGAGCGGCCGCGACACCGGGATTTTCACGCGGCTGATTTCCCAGGTCACCACGTTCTATCAATTGGGAGTCGAGAGCAGCGCCAGCG
>JBOGIZ010000806.1:0-1663 GCA_050747805.1 Vicinamibacterales bacterium
CCGGCGCCCAGCAGGAAGAACTGCCACGACCACCGCGTTCGAACGGCGGTTCCGATCGCCGGCGGCTGCGCGCGCAGCGCAAGCCAGACCGCCGCGGCGGAGAGGATCAGGATCATCAGCAGCACCACCGCATAGTGTTCCGGCAGCGTCCGATCGCGCATGTAGAGAAACGGCCAGTCGTCGGTGGCGGGCTCGATCGACGGATCTCGCGTGAGCAGATGCCCCGGACTCTCGCCGTGGGTCTGTCCGAACGACAGGACGTGATCGGGAATCGTGGGAAGCGTCTTCATCTGCTCCTGACGAGGGCCGGCCATCAGGACGCCGAGATACGCCTGTCGCTCGTGGACGTCCACGTAAGGTTCGTGCCCGAAGGCTGCGGCCGCGGTGTTGGCCAGACGATCGACCAGCCAGCGCTCGCGGAAGTAGTTGTAAATGACGAGCAGACCCGTGGGCGTGAGGTGATCGCGCACCTCATCGAACGATTCTCGCGTGAACATGTAGCTTTCCAGCCGCACGCCCGAGAAGCTCGATTGCAGCGTCAGCGAATCGATCAATGCGAACACCACCAGGTCGTATTTCTTCTTCGTCGTTCTCAGGTAGTGCCGCGCGTCGTCGTTGATGATCGTGACGCGGGGATCGGAGTATGGCCGATCGGGGTGCCATCGACGGCCGATCAGGATAATCGCGGGATCGATCTCAACGGCATCGACGTGCGCGACGCCGTGCTCGAGCGCGGCCGCCACGTCGGTGCCCGATCCCGCGCCGAGAATGAGCACGTTCTTGAAGCTGTTCCCGAACACTGTATACGGCCACTGATAGAAGTATTCCTTCTGATTGACGTGGGCCATCGACTGGTGAAAGATGTTGTCCACCTCGACGATCGTTTCATTCGGGCGGCGCTGCAGCGTGATCTTGTAGTACGGCGACCAGATCGTATCGGCCGCGAGCCGGTGCACCTCGACGAGCGCGACGAGGAGCAGCGCGGGCGCGACCGCGGCCAGCACGATTTTCGCGACGACCGTTCGCTGTCGATCGGCGGCGAGGATCTCGATGGCAATCCAGGCGCCGAACGCCACGCCGAACCACCACGTCGGCGACAGCTCTTGCCAGGACATCATGGCGAAGATCGCCACGCCCGCGAGGCTGCCGACGATGTTGATCGTGTAGGACCGAAGCGGCGGCAGCGTGTTCATTTCGCGCGCCATGCGCTGCGCGACCGTCGCAAAGAGCGCCGCAACGATGACGAACAGCACGGGGAGCAGATACACGCTCTCGATGGTGACGACCGTCTGCGGCGTTCCGCTCGAGAAGAAGATGTCGGTGGACGAAGGAATGGCGACCTCGAGCCGGAAGGTCGCCACGATCAGGATGACGGCGAACTGCAGCAGCGGGAACCAGCCGAACAGCCGCGTCCGCGCGGGCGCCAGCAGACAGCCGATGCCGATCCCGAGGAAGCTTGCGAGCAGGATGAAGTTCGAGAAATAGGCCAGCAGCCGGATGTACGCCGGCATCCACCGAATCAGCGCGACTTCGAGAAACAGAACCAGGAACGACGACAGGAACACTCGGACCGAACGCGAATCTCCGCTCATGAATCCCCTGCAGGCCGGACCACCCCCAGTTTGCTCAGCACGTCGTCGGGGCAGCCCTTCCACTAGGGCAC
>JBOGIZ010000807.1:0-1967 GCA_050747805.1 Vicinamibacterales bacterium
TGGGAAGGCAACTACTCGTCGTGGCTCGAACAGAAGCAGGGCCGCCTCGCGATTGAAGAGAAGCAGGAAACAAAGCGTCAACGGACGCTGCAGCGGGAACTCGACTGGATCCGGATGTCGCCGCGCGCCCGCCAGGCCAAGGGCAAGGCGCGTCTCAATGCCTATGAAGATCTGTTGAAGCAGGAGTCCGCGCAGAAGATCGAGCAGGTCGAGATTTATATCGCACCAGGTCCGCGGCTCGGCGACATCGTCGTCGAGGCGCGAGACCTCCGCAAGGGCTACGGCGATCTGCTGCTGATGGAGGACGTGACGTTCACGCTCCCGCGCGGCGGAATCGTCGGTGTCATCGGGCCCAACGGCGCCGGCAAGACAACGCTGTTCCGGATGATGACGGGAAAGGAACAACCGGACGCGGGCGCGCTTCGCGTGGGGGACACGGTGCAGATCGGCTATGTGGATCAGAGCCGCGAGCTCGATCCGGACAAGTCCGTGTGGGACGAGATCTCCGGCGGCAGCGATGAGATCGAATTGGGCAAACGCACCGTCGCGTCGCGCGCGTATGTGTCCTGGTTCAACTTCAAGGGACGCGACCAGCAGCGGAAGGTTGGCGCGCTGTCGGGCGGCGAACGCAACCGCGTGCATCTGGCGAAACTCTTGAAAGGCGGCGCGAATCTGCTGCTGCTCGACGAGCCGACCAACGATCTCGACGTCGATACGCTGCGCGCACTCGAAGAGGCGCTCCTCAATTTCGCCGGCTGCGCGGTCGTCATCAGCCACGACCGCTGGTTCCTCGATCGCATCGCCACGCACATGCTGGCGTTCGAAGGGGAGAGCAAGGCCGTCTGGTTCGAGGGCAACTATCAGGACTACGAAGCCGACCGGCACCGCCGTCTCGGCGCGGACGCCGACCAGCCGCACCGCAACAAGTATCGGAAGCTGACCCGGTAGGATTTCACCCTCAACCGACCAAAGGCCGAAAAGGTGTCGGTAAAGGTGCCAGCCAACTTTTACGGGAGGTGGCGGGCCTGCCTGCGGCGCGGGACTTGCACCCGTTGAGGTCGCTCCCACGGGCTGGCTGGCGCTAAGTGCTTGAATCACAGTTGGTTTGCGCCAGGAGCAGCTCGCAGCAACAATGGGTAACCCGCGCTTCCGGCCCTTTTTCAGGTGTCGAAAAATGGCAGAAGTGCCGAAAAGTGTCCGTGGTGGCTATGTCTGTACATAAAGCAGCGTCGATCAACGCCGAAGACGGCTTCACGCTCATCGATCTGCTCTTCACGTGTTCGCTCATCGCGCTGCTGTGCACGCTCGCGGTGCCGGGACTGATGCGCGCGCGCGGCGTCGCGCAGTCGGCGTCGGCGGTCGGAACGCTTCGCGTCATCAACAGCGCGCAGCTCAGTTTTGCCGTGACGTGCGGATCCGGGTTCTACTCGCCAGACCTCCAGACGCTCGGCGTGTTACCCCCTTCGGCTGTCCAGGCGTTCCTGCCGCCTGATCTGTCGAGCGGCGCATCATTCGTGAAGCAGGGCTACAGCTTCACGATGTCCGGCACGTCGTTCACCGGCGCGCCGGCGACTTGCAACGGACTCGGGACCGATCTCGCAGCCCCCGGCTACGTGGCAACCGCCGATCCGCTCGACGCTGTCGGCAATCCGAATTTCTTCGGCACGAACGCCGACGGCACCATCTACGAAAACGCCACCACGATGAACGGAGTGATCCCCGAGTCGGGTCCGCCGTCGGAAGGCACCCCGATCCACTGAGCGTTCGTTCCCGCGCGATCGGTTATCGTTCCCCCTCCGCATCCAATCTTCGACGCCCCAGACCGCGCCGCTTCGGCTACCATGACGAGCGGCCGCGGGGGCGCCCCGGCCTTCATTCTGGAGAGAACGATGCCCCGAAGCCCGTTCAGCCGTCCGATGGTCGCGTTTGTCAGCTGGGTCGCCGCGGTATTGGCCGTCGTCTTGGGC
>JBOGIZ010000808.1:0-7216 GCA_050747805.1 Vicinamibacterales bacterium
TCCGCACGGGGTGTACCACGCGAAGACTCCGGGGCCCCGTGCTGCCGCCGACAAGCCCGCGGCAGAGCGTTTTTCCGGCGCGCGGAGCGGGATTCCGGAGCGAAACGCTCCGCCGGCGCCGGACGCGCTGAGAGCGGAGACGATCACACAAACGCTTCGATCGGCGGGCACGCGCACAGGAGATTCCGATCGCCATACGGATTGTCAATCCGCGCGACGGCCGGCCACACTTTCTGCGCACGCACGAACGGCAGCGGAAACGCGGCCTCTTCGCGCGAGTACGGGTGGGACCAATCGTCGGATGCCACCATGTCGGCGGTGTGCGGCGCGTTCTTGAGCACGTTGTCCTTCGCGTCCGTGCGTCCGTCGAGCACCGCCTGGATCTCGCCGCGAATCGCGATGAGGGCATCGCAGAAGCGATCCAGTTCCTCTTTCGGCTCGCTCTCGGTCGGTTCGATCATCATCGTGCCGGGCACCGGGAACGACACCGTCGGCGCGTGGAATCCGTAATCCATCAGGCGCTTGGCCACGTCCTGTTCGTCGACCGACGCGCCGCCGCCGTGCTTGAACGGCCTGAGATCGAAGATCAGCTCGTGCGCGACGCGGCCGTTATGGTTCGCGTAGAGCACGTCGTAGTGCGGTTCGAGTCGCGCCTTGATGTAGTTGGCATTGAGGATCGCGACGCGCGTCGCGTCGGTCATGCCGGCCGCGCCCAGCATCCGGATGTAGCCGTACGAGATCAGCAGAATGCTCGCGCTTCCCCACGGCGCGGCCGAGATGGCCGGGATCGCCTTGTCGCCGCCGACTTTCACGACGGGATGGCCGGGAAGATACGGCACGAGATGCTCCGCCACCGCAATCGGCCCCATGCCCGGTCCGCCGCCACCGTGCGGAATCGCGAACGTCTTGTGAAGATTCAGATGACAGACGTCCGCGCCGATCGAGGCGGGGCTCGTCAGGCCGACCTGCGCGTTCATGTTCGCGCCGTCCATGTAGACCTGCCCGCCATGGTCATGCACGATCGCGCAGATCTCGCGGATGCGCTCTTCGAAAATGCCATAGGTGGACGGATAGGTGACCATGATCGCGGCGAGGGCGTCGTGATGCTGCTGCGCCTTCGCGCGCAGATCCTCGAGCTCGATGTACCCGTGCGAATCGCAGGCGACGACGACCACGCGGCATCCGGCCATCGTGGCGCTGGCGGGATTCGTGCCGTGCGCGGAGGCCGGGATCAGCACGATGTCGCGTCCGCCCTGCCCGCGATCGCGGTGATACGCGAGGATCGTCATCAGGCCCGCGAATTCTCCTTGCGCGCCCGAGTTCGGCTGCAGCGAGACGCCGGCGAAGCCCGTGATCTCGCAGAGCGCCTCTTCCAGATCGCGAAACACCGCCGCGTAGCCCGCCGCCTGGTCGACCGGCGCGAACGGATGTATCTGGCCGAATTCGGGCCAGGTGATCGGCAGCATCTCGGCGGCCGCATTGAGCTTCATCGTGCACGACCCTAGCGGGATCATCGAGGTGTCGAGCCCGACGTCCTTTCGCTCGAGCGATCGGATGTAGCGCATCATTTCAGTTTCCGAATGATGCGCGTTGAAGACGGGATGGGTCAGATAATCGCTCGTCCGGCGCAACGTGACCGGCGCTTTCAGGCGGAACGGCGCACCGTCGCGAAACACCGCCTTGGCGCCGGGACTGAACGCGCGGACGATCGCTCCGACGTCTTCGATCGTCGTGGTTTCGTCGACCGAAATGCCGATGGCGCCGTCGGCGAAGTACCTGAAGTTGAGGCCGGCGGTTTCGGCCGTTGTCCGGACGGCATCCGGGTTGGCGCCTTCGATTCGCAGCGTGTCGAAGTACGCCGCGTTCGACTGGCGGACGCCGAGCGCGGCGAGGCCATCTTCGACCGCGCGGGCCATGCTGTGAATCCGTTCGCCAATCGCGCGCAGTCCGTGCGGACCGTGATACACCGCGTACATGGCGGCGATGTTGGCGAGCAGGGCCTGCGCGGTGCAGATGTTCGACGTCGCCTTCTCGCGCCTGATGTGCTGCTCGCGCGTCTGCAGCGCCATCCGGTACGCCCGGCGACCGCGCGCATCCACGGACACACCGATGATGCGTCCGGGCGCCTGGCGCACGAAGGATTCGCGCGTGGCGAAGAACGCCGCATGCGGACCGCCATACCCGAGCGGAACGCCAAACCGCTGCGAGTTGCCCACCACGGCGTCCGCGCCCATGTCGCCTGGGGGGACGAGCAGCGTCAGCGCCATCAGATCCGACGCGACGGCGACGAGCAGACCCGCGGCGTGTGCTTTGTCGATGAGCGGCCGCAGATCAGCCACCTCGCCGACATCATCCGGATACTGGAGCAGCAGACCGAACGCGCCGTCCATGGCCAGGGCGTCCGGGTCGCCGATCTCGAGGCGAATATCGAGCGGACGCGCCCGGCCGCGCAACACGTCGATGGTCTGCGGGAAGGTCCGGCGCGACACCAGGAATACGCTCTCCTGCCCCGCCGGCGCTTTCTTCGTATTCAGCCGGTGGAACATCGTCATCGCTTCCGCCGCGGCGGTGCCCTCGTCGAGCAGCGACGCCGACGCGATCTCCATCGCCGTCAGGTCGCTCACCATCGTCTGGAAATTGAGCAGCGATTCGAGCCGGCCCTGCGCAATCTCCGCCTGATACGGCGTGTACGGCGTGTACCAGCCGGGATTCTCGAGCATGTTCCTGAGGATGACCGCGGGCGTGTGGCAGCCGTAATAGCCCATTCCGATGAGCGAGCGCGCAACCCGGTTGCGCGACGCGATCGTCCGCAGCCGCCGCAGGTACGCCGCTTCGGTTTCGGCCGGATCGAGATCGAGCGGCTCGGTGAAGCGAATGCCCGAGGGAATCGTCTGATCGATCAGGGAATCGATCGTCGGCAGACCGATGGCCCGCAGCATCTGTTCGCGGGCGTCGGCGTCCGACCCGATGTGGCGGTTTTGAAAGGCGTCGGGATCGTCGATTCTCACGGACAGACTTTCGAGCCGGCTCATTTCGTGAGATCCGTGTACCTGGCCGAATCGAGCAGATCGTCGGCGCCGCCCGTCACCTTCATCGCGATCATCCACGACCCGTGCGGATCGGTGTTCACGGCTTCGGGATGCTGCGCGAGATCGGAGTTGACCTGAGTCACTTCTCCATCGACGGGGCTGTACAGCTCCGACACGGCTTTCACGGATTCGATCGTTCCGAAGACCTCGCCCTTCTTGAGGGCGCGGCCGACGGCGGGCAGCTCGAGGTACACGACGTCGCCGAGCTGCTTCTGCGCGTAGTCGGTGATCCCGACGCGCGCGTCCGCGCCGCCGATCCGGATCCACTCGTGGTCTTTCGTGTATTTCAGATCTGCGGGATACATGAGTCTCCTGTGCCGGACCTGACCGTCCGGCCTACGCCTTTGCGGCCCCGGTCCCTATCGGCTTCTCTTATAGAACGGCATCGGGACGATCGCCGCGCGCGCGCGACGGCCCCGGATGTCCACCTCGAACTCGGTGCCAGGATCCGTGCGATCCGACGGCAGATATGCCATCCCGATCGCCTTCTTCACAAACGGCGTCTGCGTGCCGCTCGTCACGACGCCGACCTGCTGGCCATTCATATACGCAACATGGCCGTGGCGCGCGATCGCGCGGTCGATCATCTCGAAACCGACAAGCTTACGTGCCGTCCCTTCAGCTCTCTGTCGTTGAAGCACGTCGGATCCGATGAATGCGTCCTTCTTCCAGCCGACGATCCATCCAAGATCCGCTTCTAGCACGGTCGTCGTCTCGTCCATGTCGTTGCCGTACAGACGCATCGCCGCCTCGAGCCGCAGCGTGTCGCGCGCGCCGAGGCCCGCGGGCACCACGCCCGAACTCTTGCCGGCGTGCAGAATCGCGTCCCAGACGCGCTCGGCTGCACCCGGCGGCGCGAAGACCTCGTAGCCGTCTTCGCCTGTATAGCCCGTGCGTGAAATCGTCGTCCGGACGCCGGCGACCTCCCCGGTCGCGAACCAGTAGTACTTGATTGCGCCGAGATCGACGCCTGTCAGCGTTTGCAGCACGCCGCGCGCCGCGGGACCCTGCAGCGCCATCAGCGCGTAGCGCGAGCTCGTATTCACCGCGACCGCGTCGCCTGCGCCGCGGACGTGCTCCGCGATCCAGTGAAAGTCCTTGACGATGTTCGATGCGTTGACGACGAGCATGTAGTGATCGTCGGCGAGCTTGTACGTGAGCACGTCGTCGACGAACGTGCCCTCGGGCGTCGTGAGCGCCGAGTACTGTGCCTGGTTGATCGAGAGACGGCCGGCGTCGTTCGACGTGATCCGCTGCACGGCCCCGAGCGCGTCGTTGCCGGCGATTTCGATCTCGCCCATGTGCGAGACATCGAACAATCCCGCACGGGTGCGGACCGCCATGTGCTCGTCGCTGATTCCGGAATACTCGACCGGCATGTCCCAGCCGCCGAATTCGACCATCCGGGCGCCGAGCGCGCGGTGGCGTGCGTTAAGTGGAGTTTTCTTCAGAACGGCGGGACCGGGCTGTGTCATGAATCGCGCTGGGTGGATATCCAATGAACGGTACTATGCGCTTTGGCTGAGGGTCAAGACGTCGGCCGCACCTTTCTCGCCTGGAGGTTGGCCCCGATCGTGCGAAGCTCACGGCGGTGCAGACGACCGAGCGGCGGCCGCGGCGGGAGAAGCGGGCGTTCCGGCGGTTCTTCGCGGATCTCGGTCCCGGCCTGATCACCGGCGCCGCTGACGACGATCCGTCCGGAATCTCGACGTATTCGGTGGCCGGCGCCTCATTCGGCCTGCTGCCGCTCTGGACCGCGCTGTTCTCGTTTCCCCTGATGACCGCCGTGCAGCTCATGTGCGCACGGCTTGGACTGGTGACCGGCTACGGCCTCGCCGGCGTCATCCGGCGCCGGTACCCGACGTGGATTCTCTGGACCGCCTGCGCGCTCGTCGTCACCGCCAACACGGTCAACATCGCGGCCGATCTCGAGGGCATGGGCGAGGCGACCCGAATGGTCACGGGCATTCCCACCGGGGCGTGCGTCGCGCTCTATGCGGGCACGATGGTCGCGGTGCTCTTCTGGTCGTCGTATCGCGCGATCGCGCGGCTGTTCAAATGGCTGACGATCGTGCTGGGCGCGTACGTCGCGACCGCATTTGTCGCTCACGTCGACTGGGCGGGGGCGCTTCGCGCGACGCTGCTGCCGCACGTCGAATGGTCACGCGGGTTCTTTTCGGTGCTCCTGGCGATTCTGGGGACGACGATTTCGCCGTACCTGTTCTTCTGGCAGGCGGCGCAAGAGGTTGAGGAGGAGCGGGCGATGGGACGTAACCTGAAGCGGCGGCGCGGGGCGACTGCCGGGGAGCTCGCCCGGGCGCGGACCGACGTCATGACGGGCATGTTCGCGTCGAACGCGATCATGTACTTCATCATCCTGACGACCGCCGCCACGCTGCACGCACACGGCCGCACCGACATCACGACGGCGGCGCAGGCCGCCGACGCGCTGCGGCCGCTCGCGGGACGCGCCGCGTACTGGCTCTTCACGCTCGGCCTGATCGGCACCGGCATGCTCGGCGTGCCCGTTCTGGCCGGATCGTGCGCGTACGCCATCGCCGAAGCGGCGGCGTGGCGCAACGGATCGCTCAACCGGAAGCCCGGGCGCGCGAAGAAGTTCTACTTCGTCATCGGGTTCGCGATGGCGATGGGGCTCGTGCTCGTGTCGTTCGGGTTCAACGCGATCCACCTGCTGTTCGCCGCCGCCGTCCTCAACGGCCTCCTCGCGCCGCCGCTCATCCTGCTCGTTCTTCTGCTGACGCGCGATCGCCAGGTGATGCACCAGGCGGTGAATCCGCCGCTGCTCTCCGCGCTCGGCTGGATCACCTTCGTGGTGATGCTCGGCGCCGCCGTCGGTCTCTTCGTCGCCTAGTTTTCGGTGCTAGAGTCGACACGACCATGCGAGTCGCCGCGCTCTACGACATCCACGGCAACCTTCCCGCGCTCGAGGCGGTGCTCGACGAAGTGCACGCGGCGGCCGTCGATCTGATGGTGATTGGCGGCGACATTCTGCCGGGCCCGATGGCCCGGGACGTGCTGCTGGTCCTTCAGGCCATCGATCCTCCCGCGCACTTCATCCGCGGCAACTGCGAGCGCGCCATGCTCGACGAACGCGCCGCGCCGGGCAGCGCGACGGTTCCCGAGCATGTCCGAGCGGCCCTGCGGTGGACCGCCGCGCAATTCTCGGCCGATGAATTGACAGAGATCGCGAGCTGGCCTGCGACGCTGCATGTGGACATTCCGCACCTGGGCGACGTGCTCTTCTGTCACGCCACGCCGCGCGACGACAACGAAATCTTCACCAAACTGACGCCTGAAATCCGCGTCGCGCCGGCGTTCGCCGGCAGCGCCTCGCCGATTGTCGTCTGCGGCCACACGCACATGCCCTTCGATCGGCGCATCGGGTCCGTCCGCGTCGTGAATGCCGGCAGCGTCGGAATGCCGTACGGGGATCCCGGTGCGTACTGGCTGCTGCTCGGTCCGAACCTCGAATTTCGCCGGACGCGCTACGATCTCGCCCGCGCGGCCGCGCGCATCCGCGCAACGACGTACCCGCAGGCGGACGAATTCGCCGACAGGTCCGTGCTTCAGCCGCCATCGGAGGCACGCATGCTCGAGGTGTTCCGTGGCGCCGACGCACATTAAGCGCCATTTCCGGGAGCTGCCGCTCGGCCGGCGCGTCGCGCTGCGGACGCTGGCCGCGTTTCTCGTGACGTTTGCGATCTTGCGCGTCATCACCGCCATCATCCACTTCGACCTGTTTCCACACGGCCCGTTCCGCAATCTCGTCACGGCCGCCGGACTGCACATCCATCATCTCTTCTGGGGCATCTTGCTCCTGATGGTGACCGGGTTCGCCGCGCTCGCGACGCGCGCGCCGGAGTGGCATCTCCGGATCGCGATCGTCTTCGGCATCGCGCTCGCGCTCACGCTCGACGAATTCGCGCTGTGGCTGCGTCTCGCGGACGTGTACTGGAGCCGTGAAGGTCTGGAGAGCGTGAAGGCCGCCGCCGTCGCAGCCGCGCTCCTGGGCTTTTATGGGTTCGGACAGCCGGCCTGGCATGCCGCGGCACGGGACGTTCTTGCGATGACCACGTCCAGGCGCCGCTCGTGACTCATCCTTATCC
>JBOGIZ010000809.1:0-3887 GCA_050747805.1 Vicinamibacterales bacterium
TTGATGCGATCGCGCCAGCCGAAGACGTCCTGGATCGGCAAGAGCACCAGATCCGCGGACGAGGCGATGAGCGCCGCGAGGATCGTGTCGCGCGCACGCCCGCTGAACGGCGCGTCGGGGTCGAGGCTGGTATCGCGCAGCGAGGCGACAGCGGCCAGCGCGCGCCGCTCGTCGATCGGCGCCGCGTCCCACCATTCCGCCAGCGTCTCGGTATCGTGCGTCCCTGTCGTCGCCACCGCGCAGGCGGGATACGCGCGCGGATCGCGGAACGGACGGCCGGGCTCATCCCACTCGCGCTCCCAGCGCAGCACTTTGTAGCCCGCGATTTCCATCCCTGCCAGCGTTGCGCGAACGAAATTCGGAATGACGCCGAGATCCTCCGCGATGACGCGCGCACCCGTCGAGCGAAAAAGCCGGAGCAGCCGCTCGCCCTGGGCGATCTGCTCCGATTCCACGGCCGGTACGAACCCTGCGCGCCCGTCCTGTTCGCGGACGTACGTGCGAAAGAATCCGACGAGGTGATCGACGCGATATCCGTCGAACAGATCCGCGCTCCGTCGCACACGGGCGGCGAGCCATTCGTAGCCTCCGGATTCGATGTCGCTCCAGCGATAGACGGGCAGGCCCCAGTCCTGTCCCGTCTCGGAGAAGGCGTCTGGCGGAGCCCCGACCGAGGCGTCGAGACGGAAATCGGCCTGACGCGACCAGACATCCGCGCTGTCGCCGCTGACCATGAACGGAAAATCGCCGAACACCCCAATCCCACACGACGCGCGCGCGTCGCGCCACTGCTCAGCCGCGAGCCACTGAAGGTAGCCGTAATAGAGGATGTCGTGCGCGTGCGCCGATCGCGCGGCCTCGAGCGCGGACGGCTCCCGATCGCGAAGCGGCGCCGGCCAGTCACGCCAGGATCGCTCCTGCTCGTGCGCGTGCAGCGTGCGGAAGAGCGTGTATTCCTCGAGCCACCAGCGCTCGCGGTCGATGAAGGCGCGAAAGGCCTGCGCACGCGCCGTGTCGCGCGACCACTCTTCGCGCTCGAACACGTCGAATGCCGCGCGGAAGGCGCGGGACTTCAACCGCCGCACCATCGCGTAGTCGATCGCCGGCGCCCGGCGCGACCGCCCGAGGGCCTGCCGCTCGTCGTCTGACAACAGCGCGCTGCCGCCGGCTTTCTGCACCTCGACCGAGCGCGCCGGTGAAATAAACACCGGATCAATCGCCATGGCGCTCATCGCCGAATACGGCGAATTCTGGCCGTGGGCCATCTCGTTGAGCGGCAGCAGCTGCACGAACGAGCAGCCGGCATTCCGGATCCAGCGGGCCAGATCCACGAGATCCGGAATCTCCCCGACGCCCCAGCTGACACGCGAGGGCACCGAAAAGAGCGGCACGAGAAGCCCCGTGTGGCGGCCGCGATGAAAGTCATGCGGCATTGGCACGCTCCAGCACGATCGCCATTCCACGATCGAAGACTTCGGACGGCGGCAGAAGACTGACCACGACGAACGCCTCGCGCTGAAAATCGAAGAAGTATCCGGGGTGCACGACGACGCCGTCGCGTTCCAGAAGGCGGACGACGAACCGCTCCTCCGAGTCCGTTGCGGGAATTCGAAGGACGGCCGACCATCCGCCGTCCGCATGAAGCCGCGTCACGCCGCTTGCGGAGCCGAGCGCGCGATCGAGCGCCGCGCTATTGCGGCGGATGCGCTCCAGAATCTTGGCCCTGATCGATGCTCCGCCGTCAATGAGTGCCGGTGCCGCGAGCTGAACGGTCGTGGATACGGAGAGGTACGTGTCGCAGACAAGCTCGAGGCGATCCATCGCTTGGTGCACAAGCCCGTCAGGCCCGCTCACCGCCATCCACCCGAGCTTCATCTGCGGCAGGCCGGCCGATTTCGAGAGGCCTCCGAGCCGGAACACGAGACACGGCGGCACCTCAAGCGCGGACGGCGCCGCGTGAACCGATGAGCCGGCGAAAAGGTAATCGCAAAACACTTCGTCCAGGATCAGCGCGGCGCCACGATCCGCGCAGCGGGACAAAAGCTCCGTCAGTTCGTCGACGTCCACACGCGAGCCAGTGGGATTGTTTGGACTGACCGCGAGCAGCGCGCGCGTCTCTCCGCTCCACGCCCGATCCAGTGCCTCGACGTCGGCCGACCACCGGCCGTGGTATTCCAGAGGGTAGCGGCGCTGCTCAACGCCGTCGAGCCGCAGCAAATGGTCGAAAAGCGGGTAGCTCGGAACGGGAGTCAGCACGTTGGCGTGTCCGGGCGTGCACAACAGTTTGAACAGGAGCGAGTACGCTTCACTGGTGCTCGCCGTGAGCACGATCCGATCCGCGTCCACCCGGATGCCGCGCCGCCCATAGTCGCCGGCTACGGCTTTCCGCGCCGACGGAAGGCCGAACGGCGCCGGCGCGTAGGTCAGGGCGGCGGGATTGGCGAGAGACGCCAAGAGATCCGGAGGGTAGTCGATGCCCACGCGGGTGGGATTCGAAACGGTCAGATCGAGGATCGGGCCGCGGGCACGCGCGGCCGCCAACGCGCGGCTGAAGGCGTTGGGCCGCCGGTCCGCGGGCACGCGCGCCGAGAATGTTTCG
This sequence comes from Vicinamibacterales bacterium, assembly GCA_050747805.1. Lineage (GTDB taxonomy): Bacteria > Acidobacteriota > Vicinamibacteria > Vicinamibacterales > 2-12-FULL-66-21 > JAICSD01. The sequence continues at coordinate 2,600 of JBOGIZ010000809.1, forward strand.
CGTGCGCACACGCATCTAGCGTACGCGAAATCTGGTAGCGTGTTGGGAAACAGCCCGCACGCGACATGGAACTGACCTTCGACGAGCTGCTCCGCTATTCGCAGGAGGAGCGCGACAAGTGGCGCGCGTGGTTCGGCATCCATCCTGACGCGCTCGCAATCGAGGTGCAGCCCGTCGGGCGCCATCCCACCGTAGGCGCGCTCATCGACCACATCGTTCTGGTGGAGCGCCGACACCTGCAGCGCCTCACGGATGCGCCCCTCTCGTCGAATACCGGCTTGAGCGGCCGTCACGCACCGCCGCTCTTCGATTACGGCGCGTCGGTTCGGCGCGAGCTGGAACAGTACGTGTCGGATCTCGACGACAACATCGCGAACGAACCGACGACGTTCACGATGCAGAGCGGCGGCGACGTCGTGCTCACGCCGCGCAAGCTGCTCTTCCACATCCTGCTGCACGAAACGCGGCACTGGGCGCAGATCGCCCTGGCGATTCGCCGCGCCGGCCTCGAACCGCCCGGCAACCACGATCTGCTCTATTCACGAGCCTTGAAGTAGATCCGGATCCCGAGTCAGACGCCATTCGTATACATACCGATAGAGGTATGCGAATGCGCTACGGCGTGCTCGCTCTTGCGCCGGTCGTTCTGGCTGCGGCGCTCTTGGCCGCCGCGTACGAGCTCCCCGAGGCTGGAGCGGCAGCTCTTCTCCATCCGATCCGCCGTTCGCTCGCGGGCCCGACGCCCGCCTCCTGCACGGAGACCGTGTTCCAGGGGGGCGGCGTCGCCCTCAATGGCTGGCGCTGCGCGGCTGGCGCACCGCCGAAAGCAACAATCGTTTACCTTCACGGTGTCGCCGACAATCATTTCAGCGCGGCTGGGGTCGTCGATCGATTCGTGCCGCAGGGCTTTGACGTCATCGCGTACGACAGCCGCGCGCACGGCCGGTCAGGCGGAGACGCCTGCCCATACGGCTATTTTGAAAAGGAAGATCTTCGCCGGGTCGTGCCAGGCGCGGCGCACAATCAGTCGCTGAGAGGAAACATCTGGAGCACGATCGAACGGTGGATCTGCGACCACATCTCGTAAAGCTCCGATTCGGACCTGTGGGACGCGCCCCGGGTCAGCCCCCGATGGCGCTCAATCCGCGATCGATGATGTCGAAGCCTTGACGGAGCTCGTCCTCCGTGATGGTGAGCGGCGGATTCGTGAAGAACGTGTTCCAGCGGACGAAGGTGTAGAGCCCCTGGTCGCGGAAGAATGTCGCGAGCCTCTTCATCGGTTCTGACG
>JBOGIZ010000810.1:0-2224 GCA_050747805.1 Vicinamibacterales bacterium
CTACCATGGTCCTGTTGAGGTGTTTTCCTATGAAATATGCTCTGGCTCTGGGCTGTCTGGCGGTTCTGGCGAGCACTCCCGCGCTCGCGCAGACGCCCCAGACTCCGCCACCGCCGACAGCTCCCCCGGCAAATACCGCCTCCCCCACGGACACGCGGCCCGCGACGACGACGTTTATGGGCGATACCGGGCTGTGGAACGTGCCGACGGCTGAGGTGCTACCGGCGAAAAAATGGTCGATTAGCGCGTACCGGGTCAATTTCGACGACAACCAGGGATTTTCGGACGTCTCGAACTGGCCGATCACCTTCGCCGTCGGCGTGCGCGACCGCGCCGAAATCTTTGGGTCGTTCGTGGTCGATAACCGAATCGATCGGGACATCAGCCCACTCTTCGACGCGTCGCTCCCAAAGGCGGGCGGCGTCGTGCCGCAGAATCCGTTGGCGACAGCAGGCTGGAGCGGCAACAACGTGGGCGATCTCTGGCTGGGCGCGAAGATCGCGCTGACGTCGGCCTGGCGGCAGGACACGCTCCCGTTCGCCGTCCGGTTCATGGTGAAGGCGCCGACCGGCAGCACGTCGAGCGGCGCAAGCACGGGCAAGGTGGACTTCGCCGCTGACGCGATCGTCAGCAAGGAGATCCGCGAGCGCGCCGAGCTCTCGGCGTACGCCGGCTTCATCGTGCGCGGATCGCCGGCGCAGGTACAGGAAACCAACGGCATCCGATGGGGCGTCGGCGCCGGCGTGCCGACGCGCACGCCTCTGCACTTCACGGCCGAATTGAGCGGCGAGAAGTACACCAACACGTCGTTGACGCAGAATGCCGCACTGCCCGGCATTGACGGCCTTCCGGCGGGATTCGTCTCGGAGGTCAAGTCGCCGGCCGAGCTCGATCTCGGACTGACGTGGCAGGCGCACTCGGGTTTTTTCGCAGGGGTCGGCTGGACGTGGCGCGTCGACATGGATTCGCGCAGCGCGTTCCTGTCCCAGTTCAACAACGGCATCGGCGACAAGATGGACGTCGTCGGACGCATCGGCTATCACCCGGGCGTTCGCATTTACGTGCCGCCGCCTCCACCAGCGCCTCCGCCACCGCCGCCACCCGCGCCGGTCCACGAACTCTCGGTCAAGGCGCAGTGCGATCCGTGCAGCGTCGAAACGGGCAAGACATCAACCGTGAGCGCCGTCGCGACCGACTCGATCGGCTGCTCCGTCACGTACGCCTGGAGCGCGCCGAGCGGATCGTTCGCCGGCGCCAGCGGTCAAAGCACCGCATGGACGGCGCCGATGCAAGACGGTCCAGTGCCGGTCACGGTGACGGTTCGGTGTCCGAGCGACAACAAGACCGCGAGCGACACCGTCACGGTGCAGGTCGTCAAACCCGCCGTCAAGACGTACACGTTCGAAGACGTGCACTTCGACTTCGACCGCTACAGTCTGCGGCCCGAAGCGGTGCGCTCGCTCGATGAAGCGGTGCGCACGCTGCAGGACAACCCCGAGCTCAAAATCGAGATCGAGGGGCACACCTGCAATATCGGCACGGCCGAATACAACCTCGCCCTGGGCGAGCGCCGCGCAAACGCCGTACGCGACTACCTGGTCAGCCGCGGCATTAGCGTCGACCGGCTGCACACGGTGAGCTACGGCGAGGAGCGGCCGAAGTACGACAATTCGCGCGAAGAGACCCGCCGGCTCAATCGCCGCGCGGCTCTCACCGTGAGAATCGTGCAGTAGGGACGGAGCGCGGGGGGCGGGGGCGGGGTGCGGAAGAGCACTGCTGCACAGGCCCCTCCGCACCACGCACTCCGCCCCCCGCACTCCGCACTCCGCGCTACCATAGCGTGACATGCCCATCCGCCCGTCGGCCGCCGGCGAAATCCGCCGGCTGATCGACGCGCTCGGCGAACCGGACGCCATTCGGCGCGAGGCGGCGATCGCCCGCCTCGCGGTGATCGGCCCGCGCGCTGTCGATCACCTGCTGCAGGAATACAACGGCGCGGCGCCCGCGGCACAGGCCGCGATGCTGCGTGCGCTCGAGTTGATTGCGGATCCGCGTGCGCTCCCGGTGGCGCGGACGGCGCTCGACGCGGCGCAGACCGAGGTGGCGATCGCGGCGGCCGGCGCACTGCGCGCGCTGATGGCCGCGAACACGCCGCAGCCCGCGCGCGACGCCCTCGACGCGCTGGTTGCCCGCGCGCTCGACTGGCGCCAGCCCGCCCCCATCC
>JBOGIZ010000811.1:0-2465 GCA_050747805.1 Vicinamibacterales bacterium
GCTTCGCTGCGCTCGCTCGCGGCATGCTCCCGATCATTTTTTATCGAGGGGCTTCGCCCCTCGAACTCCACGACACGCTTTTCCACCTCATGGTTCGGCAAGACGCCGGTTGAAACGGCAACCGGACGCCTTGTGGGATTGGACATTGCTCCTTGCGAGTTGACACCGATCCTTCCCCGCGACTGCCGTATCATCGAGACGTGCGCTGGGTTCTGCTTCTGGCGGTCGTGCTCGCTCCCGTCGCCATCCGCGCCGATACCGCCGACCCCGTCCACTTTGTCGTATCGGTGCTCGATGCGAAGGGGCGCGCGATCGCCGGCCTCACGGCGCGCGATTTCGAAGTGCGCGAAGACGGGATCGCCCAGCGCGTGACGGCGGTCGACCCTCGGCATGCCGCGCCGCGGCGTCTGGCGATCCTTCTCGACGAGTTCCACACGTCGCCCGACCAGAGCGCCGCCGTGCGCGACGGCGTCGAGCGATTCCTGTCGACGGTCCTGCGGCCCGACGACACGACCGTCGTGGTCAAACCGCTCGACCCGCTGATGTCGTTTCGGCTGTCGAACGATCGCGCGGCCGCTGAACAGGCGGCCTCGCAGTTTGAAGGCCGCAAGGGCAACTACGCGCCGCGAACGCCGCTCGAAGAAGAAACACTCGGCCGCGCGCCGGCGCTCGTCGAAGCCGGCCGCGCCCAGGTCGTGCTCTCCGCGCTGCGCGCGCTCGCGTACGATCTGGGCGCGGCGTCCGACCACAGCGCGATTCTGTTCGTCAGCGAAGGATTCGTGCCGCGGCCCGCGCGCGTCGCCGAAGGTCTTCCAAGCCTCGGGATCGTGGAGCGCTTCGCCAACCGCAACGACGTGCCGGTATTTGCGATCGATCCGGCGGCCGAACCGGCGGAGGATTCGGACGAGGCGCAGCCAGAAGCGTTTCTTCAAAAGCTCGCAGGTCAAACCGGCGGTTCGGTCGCGCATGGCGACGACGTGTTCGAGGCGTTGTCGCGCGCCGCCGCCGACCTCGACGGCGGCTACATCGTCACCTTTACGCCCTCGCACGCCGACGATGGGAAGTATCACCGCGTGCAGGTGTTGGTCACGCGCAAGCGGCTGCCGACGCCGACCGTGCTCGCGAGAAACGGCTATCTGGCGCCGCCCTCCGCGGCGATGCGCAGCGCGATGCTCGCCGCCGTCGACAAACCGCTCGTCCCGATGCGGGCGCTCCATCGCAGTCCGTGGATCGACGTGTGGTCGGGCGTCACAGGCGTCACTGCCGGCCGCGCGCGCGTCGCGATCACCTGGGCGCCCGATGCCGAAGTGACCATGGAGGGGACGCGCATGAAGTCCACGGCGTCTCGGGTGACGCTCAAGGCCTCGACTCCGGACGGCAGGGTGCTCTTCCAGGGGCCGCTCTCTCCCGTGCGCGCGGGCGATACCGAGACCGTCGGCATCCCGACGCGCGCCGATTTCGATGCGCCCTCCGGAACGATCCAGCTCGAGATGGCCGTGCTCGGCGCGCACGGCGAAAAGCTCGACGTGGATTTGCGCGACATCGACGTCCCCTCGGTCGCGGGCGCGTCGCCCGTCGTGATGCCGGCGATGATCGTGGGGACGTGGTCGGCGAAGCAGTTCGAGGCGGTCGTGCGCGATCCGGACGCGCCGCCCGATCCCGTGCGCGAATTCAGCCGCATGGAGCGGCTCGTGATTCGCGTGCCGGCATTCGCCGCGGGCCAGCCGGTATCGGTGACGGCGCAGCTGCTCAACCGGCTCGGCAAGCCAATGCGAACGATGACGCCGATCTCGCCGACATCAACCGGCGTCACCGAGTTCGATCTGCCGCTCGCACCGCTCGCGCCGGGCGATTACTATCTGCAGTTCACCGCCACGCACGGCGGCAAGTCGGTCGACCAGCGCATGGGATTCCGGGTGACGGGATAGCCCGACCTACTCCGCCCTCAACGCCGCCAGCGGATCCACGCTGGCCGCGCGCCGCGCGGGAACCGCGCTCGCGAGAAGCGCCGCGGCCGCGAGCACGGCGAGGGCGGCGGCAAAGATCCGGACGTCGGTCGCCCTCACCTCGAACAGGAGCGTTCGCACGCTGGCGCTCAAGCACCAGGAGGCCGTCCCCCCGATCGACAATCCGACGGCGAGGAGAAGGGCAGCCCGCCGCATCACCATCGCGACGACGTGGCCGCGCGTCGCCCCGAGTGCCATGCGCACGCCAATCTCGGTGGTCCGCTGCGCCACGACGTACGCCATCACGCCGTAGATGCCGATGGCGGCGATCACGAGCCCGAGCACGCCGAAGAGCGCCAGCAGCGCCATGTTGAAACGGCGCTGCGCGATCAGCCGGTTCAAATACTGTTCGAGCGTCACCTAATCGGACGAGAACCGCTGCTCGCGATTGATCGCCCAGATCGCCGACTTGACGGCTGGAAGGACCCGCATCGGATCGGCGGCGGTTTTGATCAGCAC
>JBOGIZ010000812.1:0-4712 GCA_050747805.1 Vicinamibacterales bacterium
CGCATACACCTCGACGTCCGTCGCGCCGATCGCCGCGAGCGCGCCGATGCGGCTCGGCGTGAGCAGCGCGCCGTGCTCGATCACCCCAGTTCCTGCCGTGATATCGGCGCCGCGGCGGCCAACGTTCTGGGCGGGGTAGACCGGGCTGAATATCCGGACCTCGTCCGAGCCGGAAACGCGCTCCGTGTCTTCAACGATGACGACCGCGTCCGCACCGGCGGGCATCGGAGCGCCCGTCGCGATCTCGAGACACGTGTCGCGCTCGACGCGCGAGACCGGGGCCTCGCCAGTGTAGAGCGTTCCAACGGACTGAAGGGTTCTTGGATGCTGATGTCCTGCGCCAACCGTGTCTTCGGCCCGCACCGCGTATCCGTCCATCGCGGCGCGATCGAAAGGAGGTACGTCGAGCGGCGCCACCGGCGATTCGGCGACGACCCGTCCAGTGAGGTCGCCGAGCGCCACGCGCTCGGTCCGCTCGATCGGCGCCGCCTAATCGAGCACGCGCGCGCGCGCCTCGGCGAGCGCGATGGTTTCGCGGATCGGCCGCATGCGGCCTCTCGAATGCGCGATCGTTGTCATCGTCTCAGCTCCCTGACGACGTGGGCGAGTTCCGGCACGATCAACCGCGTCATCGCGAGGCGCACGGCGTCCTCCGAGCCGGGCAGCATGAAGATCGCCGTCCGGCGGGTGACGCCCGCCAGCGCGCGCGTCAGCATGGCGGCGCTGCCGATCTCCTGAAAGCTCAGCGCGCGGAAGAGTTCGCCGAAGCCGTCGAGCCGCTTGTCGAGCAGACCTGCGATCGCCTCGTACGTGCTGTCGCGCGACGTGATGCCCGTCCCGCCTGTGGTGATCACCGCGTCGACGCTTCCGAGACTCGCTTCGACCGCGGCGCGCACCTGCGCGGGTTCGTCGCGCAGGATCTTTCGCCGGACGATCGCGTGGCCTGCCGACGTCAGAAGCTCCGCGATGGCGCGTCCGCTCGTATCGGTTTCGTCCGTGCGCGTGTCGCTGACCGTGAGCACGACGCACCGAGCCGATGCGGGTGCGGTCTGGCGGTGCTCCTGAACGCTCACAGATCGATTATAGGTGTCCCCGCGAAACGGACTACTATTCTCGCCTATGAGGCCGAACCGCGCTCAAGGATCCGTCTGTGCGCTGCTCGTCGCCGCGACGGCGTGCGCGTGCTGTCTCTCGGCGGGATCCCTTCGCGCGGCGCAGGATCGGTCGCCCTTCACGATCGATGCGGAGGGCGAGCGCTGGGTCGCGTCGACGATGAAGAAGATGACGCTCGACGACAAGGTCGGGCAGCTGCTCGTGCCGGCGCTCGACTCCGATTTCGTCAGCACGGATTCTGACGCATACGACGCGCTCGTGAAAGAAGTGGACGACTATCACGTCGGCGGTTTCCACGTGTTCGGCGCCGCGCAGGCCGCGCCCGATGTGCTGCTCGACGCGCACTACTCGAGCACCATTCTCGGCCAGCCGCTTGCCGCCGCGTCGCTGCTCAACCGGCTGCAGGCGATCGCGCCCTACCCGCTGCTCAATTCCGCCGACTTCGAGACGGGCCTCGGATTCCGCCTCGAGGGCGCCACGAACTTTCCGCGCAACATGGCCTTCGGCGCCGCGGGCGACGATCATCTGGCCTACGAAGCGGGCCGCATCACGGCCGAGGAATCGCGCGCGATCGGCGTCCAGGTGAACTTCGCGCCGGTCGTCGATGTCAACGACAATCCGCGCAATCCGGTGATCAACACGCGCTCGTATGGCGAGGACCCGGCGCTCGTCAGCCGTCTGGGATCCGCCTACGTGCGCGGACTGCAGGACGGCGGGATGATCGCGACCCTGAAGCATTTTCCCGGGCACGGCAACACCGACGTCGATTCCCACCTCGGCCTTCCGATCATCAACGATCCGCGCGAAACGCTCGACCGGATCGAGCTGCCGCCGTTCAAGGCCGGCATCGCGGCCGGCGCCGGCGCGGTGATGATCGCGCACATCGAGCTGCCGGCGCTCGACCCCACACCGAATACGCCGTCCACGCTGAGCCAGCCGATCGTCACGGGCCTCCTCCGGAAAGAGCTCGGCTTCGACGGCCTTGTGTACACCGACGCCATGGGCATGGCAGGCGTGGCGGCGATGTACCGGCCAGGGGACGCGGCCGTGCGCGCCATCGAGGCCGGCGACGACATCGTGCTGCACTCGCCCGATGATGGAGCGGCGTTTGCCGCGATCAAGGCGGCGGTCGAGTCCGGCGCAATCCCGATGGCGCGGCTGAACGCCTCCGTCGAGCGCGTCCTGCGCGCCAAGGCGCACGAAGAACTGAACCGCGTGCGCACCGTCAACCTCGACGACGTGGCGAACATCGTCGGGACGCGCGCCCATCAGAAAGTCGCCGACGAAGTCAGCCGGAAATCGATGACGCTCGTGAAAGACGACCGCAATCAGGTGCCGCTCAGGCTCGCGCCTGGCGCGCAGGTCCTGTATCTGTCGGTGCTCGATCGTCCAAATGGATGGGGGATTGGTGCGCCGAGCCGGACGTTCATTCCAGAGCTCGAGCGGCACTGGCCCAACGTCACGGCGATTGAGGTCTCCGAGCGTTCGACGGCCGACGAGATCGATCTCGTGCGCGCGATCGCGCCGCGCTACGACGCGGTGATCGCGTCGGTGTTCGTGCGCGCCGCCTCCGGCAGCGGCCGGATGGACCTGCCGGCGAACATGCAGACGCTGCTGCGCGCCGTCGCGCGCCAGACGGCGGAAAGCGGAAAGCCATTTGTCGTAGCCGTGTTCGGCAATCCCTACACCGCGTCCTTCCTGTCGGACGCGCCGGCGATTCTCGTGACGTATGACCTCTACGATCGTGCGGAGCGCTCGGCCGTCGCGGCGATCGCTGGCGACGCGCCCATCACCGGGAAGCTGCCGATCGCGCTGCCGGGACTCGCGCCGGTGGGCGCGGGGCTCACGCGCGCGCCGAGCGAGCACCGCGAATAGGCGCGGAGCGTATGAACGCCCCAAGAGTCATTTCATGTCTGGTGTTGTGTTGCGCGGTGCCGTGCCTCATGTTGGCACGCACTCCGCCCGTTCCCTCGAGGCAGGCGCCGCGCGAAAAACTCTTGATGGATTTCGGTTGGAGATTTCATCTGGGGAACGAGTGGGGCACGGGCGAGGCGCCCATCAATCTCGGCGTCAGCACCGGACCGGCACGCGAGGATTTCGATGACAGCTCCTGGGCCGCCATAAACCTGCCGCACGACTGGGCCGTCGCGCTGCCGTTCGACCGGAACGCGCCGGCCGATCACGGCTACAAGCCCATCGGACCCGGGTTTCCGGAAAACAGCGTGGGTTGGTATCGCCGCACGTTCACGATACCTGGCCAAGACGCGGGAAAACGCATCTGGATCGAGTTCGGCGGCGTATTCCGCAACAGCCTGGTGTACGTGAATGGCTCTCTGGTCGGCCGCCAGCGCAGGGGATACAATTCATTCCGTTACGACATCACGGATCTCCTCCACTACGGCGGCAGGAGCACCGTGGCCGTGCGCGTGGATGCCTCTCAGTTCGAAGGCTGGTTCTACGAAGGGGCGGGCATTTATCGCCATGTCTGGCTGGTGAAGACCGCCGCGGTGGCGGTGGCGCCCGACGGCACGTTTGTGTACAGCCGATTCACGGACAACGTGCCGCACGGTGCCGCGCAGATTCAGATAGAAACGCAGCTGGCGAATTTCCTTCGCGCTCCAGCCGATGCCGAAGTGGAGTACACGATCCTCGATCCCGCCGGAAAGGAAGTCGCCCGCAGCCGCGTCAGCGCGATCATTGCGCCATCGACCAGCCGGACAGTGAAGGGAGTGGCTTCCGTAGCGGCCCCGCTGCTCTGGGCCCCCGAAACACCGCGGCTCTACACACTGATCACGACAGTTCGAGTGGCCGGAACGATCGTGGACCGTGTGGCAACGCAATTCGGTATCCGAACCGTTGCATTCGATCCGGACAAAGGTTTCCTTCTGAACGGCAAACCGTACGTCATCAAGGGCACGGCCGATCACCAGGATCACGCGGGCGTCGGTTCGGCGCTGCCCGACGCGCTGCAAGACTTCCGGGTTCGCGCGCTGAAGGACATGGGCTCCAACGCCATTCGCACCGCGCACAACGAACCCACCGAGGAACTGCTGCAGGCCTGCGACCGTCTCGGCATGCTGGTGCTGGACGAGAGCCGTGTGTTCGCCAGTGACGCGCAGGATCTCCGGTTGCTCGAGAACCAGGTCCGCCGCGACCGCAATCACCCCAGCGTGTTTCTCTGGTCGCTCGGGAATGAAGAACCGCTCCAAAGCACACCGACCGCGGCGCGCGTCGCGCGAACCATGCAAACGCTCGTGCACCAGCTCGATCCCACGCGCGCGGTCACGTATGCGGCGAGTGTTGGGGACGAGTTCAGCGGCGCCAACAGTGTCACCGACGTCCGCGGCTGGAATTACCACACGGGCAACGCCATGGACGCCTATCACGCCGCGCACCCGCACCAGCCGAACGTCGGCACCGAAACCGCCAGCACCATTACCACGCGCGGCATCTACGTCCCGGATCCGGCGCGCGGCTATCGTACGGCCTACGACGACCGCACGAATGCCCGCCCGGGCGTCGATACGGCCGAATCGTGGTGGACCTACTACGTGTCACGCCCCTGGCTGTCTGGCGGGTTTGCGTGGACCGGCTTCGAC
>JBOGIZ010000813.1:0-2458 GCA_050747805.1 Vicinamibacterales bacterium
GCGCTCGATCGAACGTCCCCACAAATTCGCATCGACGGAGTACGGACTCTCAGCGGGTTCCGAAATCGGAATCCGACGCGCGCGCGCGTACTCGATCGCCTCCGCCCGCGACATGCCCCGGAGCCGCGCGGCTGCCACGATCGTCAGCGCCGGGTCCAGGGTACGAATCCCGAGCGTCAACCGCAGCTCATCGTTCGCCTGACCGTTGCATCCGTGCGCAATCGTCGACGCGCCTTCCATCCGTGCGACGTCCACGAGCGTTCGCGCGATGAGCGGACGCCCAAGCGCCGTGGCGAGCGGATACAGATCCTCGTACAGCGCTTCGGCCTGGAGCGCCGGCAGGACGTAGTCGCGCGCGAATTCCTCGCGCACGTCGAGCACGTGTGCACGCGCGGCGCCGATCGCAAGCGCGCGCTCGCGGACGTCGCTCAACTCGCGTCCCTGTCCGAGATCGAGCGTGACCGCAATGACATCGGCCTGATACCGCTCGGCCAGCCAGGCGATCGCCACCGAAGTGTCAAAGCTGCCCGAATACGCGAGCACGATCCGATGGCTCATCCTTGTAACTGATTCCTTCGATCCCCGCTCCGCTCGCGTGGCTCACTCGGGTCGTTCGTTCGCCCGGCGTGGACGTCCTTCATCCTTTTACCCACCGTTCCAACTGTTGCGTAAACGCTCTCGCTTGCTCGTCTCCGCGGCAGATCACGAGCACGGTGTTGTCGCCGCTGATCGTGCCGACGACGTCGCGCAGGTGCGCGCGGTCGATCGCTTCGGCAAGAGGCTGCGCCTGCGCCGTGTCGGTGCGCAGCACGACCAATTGCTGCACGGCGTCGAAATGCCGCAGCAGGCCCGCGACCGAGCGGCGAAGCGCCGCCTGATCGTCCGGACGCGGGATCTCCGCGGCGCCCGGCCGCGCGTAGGCGCCGTCGCTGGCGCGCTTCACGAGCCCGAGATCCCGGATGTCGCGCGAGAGCGTGGCCTGCGTCACGTCGATGCCGCGCGCGCGCAGACGCTCCCGAAGCTGCCCCTGGCTGGAGATCGGCTCACGGTCGATCACCTCCCGCACGAGAGCCTGACGATAGGACTTCATAACTATACAGACTCTCCAGATTATACATTGACTGCATAATCGGACAAAAACCTCGACAAGACGTTGACTTCCCGGGAAACAGCGATGTATAGTTTTACACTTGGATGAATAGTCATGCCTCTGTCCGCGTCGGCGTCGCTGGAGCGACCGGATACACCGGCGTAGAGTTGCTGAGGCTGCTCGCGCGCCATCCCGGGGCCGATCTGCAGGCGGCCATGGGAAGTCCGGGAGCGCCCGGCCGGCGCGTGCCGGCGCTCGCGCGGGTGTGGGACCGCCCGGTGGCTGCGCTCGATGTCGATGCCCTCGCAGCGCAGACCGACGCCGTGTTTCTTGCGCTTCCCGATGAGGCCGCCGGTGAGCTCGCCCCATCCCTGCTTGCGCGCGGCAAGCGCGTGTTCGATTTGTCGGGCGCCTTTCGTCTGCGAGACGCGGACGTGCGCCGCCGCTGGTATCCGCACGCGCCGGAGCCGCCGGAGCCGGTCGTCTATGGCCTCACCGAGCGGTATCGAGACCGGCTGCGGGGCTCGACGCTCGTCGCCTGCGCCGGCTGCTATCCCACCGCGGCGATTCTGGCTCTCCAGCCGCTCGTGCAGCGCGAGCTCGTACGCGGGCCGATCATCATCGACGCCAAGTCGGGCGTCTCGGGCGCCGGCAAGACCCCGACCGAACGCACGCACTTCAGTGAGTGCCACGGAAGCCTCTCGGCGTACGGCGTGTTCAATCATCGTCATGCCGCGGAAATCGAGCAGGAGCTCGGGGTGCCGGTCACGTTCGTGCCGCACCTGCTCCCGATCGATCGCGGCCTCTTCGAAACGATCTATGCGACGCTCGCCCCGGGCGTTGACGAGCCGGCCGTCGCCGCCGCGTACCGCAACGCGTACGACGATGCGCCGTTCGTGCGGCTGACGGCGGGCGATCTTCCAGAGATCAAACACGTCGCGCACACGAACTTCTGCGACATCGGATGGAAGGTCCGTTCCGATCGCGGACAGATCGTGGTCGTCGCCTGCATCGACAACCTCGTCAAGGGTGCCGCCGGCCAGGCCGTGCAGAACTTCAACGTCGCCTTCGGCTTCGACGAGAGGCTCGGACTCAATTGATTTCGGTCCTCAAACTTGGCGGCGAGCTGCTCGAGGACAGCGCGGCGATGCGGGCGTCGGCCGCCGGCATCGCGTCTCTGCGCGTCAACGGACCTGTGGCGATCGTCCACGGCGGCGGCCGCGCGATCGACGCCGACCTTCGCGCGCGCGGCAAGTCGCCCCGATTTGTCGACGGCCTCCGCATCACGGACCAAGACACGCTCGACACCGTGGTCGGCGTCCTCGCGGGCCGGATGAACACGTCGTTCGTCGCCGCGCTGTCGTCCGC
>JBOGIZ010000814.1:0-16484 GCA_050747805.1 Vicinamibacterales bacterium
TATCGGCAAAGAGACCTTCTGGGCGCTCGACGAGCCGCACAAGGATCGATTGCTCAACATGCACGCGAACGGCCGCGGCACGCCCGAGATCACGCGCTTCAAGGGCCTGGGTGAGATGATGCCGAAAGTGCTCTGGGAGACGACGCTCAACCCGCGGACGCGGCGGCTGCTGCGCGTCGCGATCGTCGATCAGATCGTGACCGATCGCGTGATCAACGAACTGATGGGGAAGGACCCGTCGGCGCGGTTCCGGTTCATCATGGAGCGCGCGGAAGAAGCGCTCGAACTAGACGTTTAGATTCCGGGGGGCTTCGCCGGCCCCCCTACCCGCTCACTCGCTCGCGGCTTCGCCCGCTCGCTCCGTTCGCGTAGCTCGCTCGCGGTGCTCGCTCGCGTATCACTTCGTCCCCAACGGTATCGACGCGCCCAGCGAGAATCGGAACCCCTTGTGCGCGTCGCCGAACGTCGCGAAGATCGGAAAATCCAGTTTGACGCGCGCCGCGACGTGCGGTCCGAGTCGCACATCGACGCCGCCGCCCGGCGTGACGACGGGGAAGCGATTGTGCGTGGGACTCTGGCCGATGCCCCCGTTGTCGGCGCCGGCGCCCATCAGCACCTGCGCAAACGGCCTCGCGCGCGCAGCTTTGGAGCCAGACTGGAAACGCGCGCCGCCTGAGAACGTGTAGGCGTGCAGCGGATTTTTGTAATCCGCCGCGATCTCGCCGACGACGCTGATGACGCTCATGACGCGATAGGACGCGCCCGCGTACCAGCCAGGTGAATACGTCGTCGTCACGCCGCGGTTTCTGACGCGATCGAAGAAATTGACGCCGATTTCATAGTCGCCGTGATAGCCGCCGCCCGACGACGCCGCGGCCGGCGCCGGTTGTGCAGGTTGTGCTGTTTGTGCCGCCGCGAGGCCCGGCAGCGAGCAGACGAGCAGGAGCGCGAAAGTCGATGCGAATCGCATGCGCAGAATCCTCCGACGGCTACCAGTTCACGCGGAACGCAAGCTGGCCGATGCGGCGCCGCCCGGATCGTACGTGTTGTTGATGTCGGCGTAGGCCGTCGTCACGCGATACGCGTCGGGACTCGCGAAATTCGCGGCCGTTGTCGGGAACACGGAGTTGTAGTCGATCGCGTTGAACACGTTCAGGAAATCGAGTTCCAAATCGAAGCTCCCGTGCTTCGCGAAGGGGAACCGCTTCTTCGCGCTGAAATCAAAGCGCGTGAAGATTGGCGCCTTGAGGAGCTGCTGGCGCGTGTTGCAGTCGCCCGTGACGACCGTCGTGCAGCTCGCGTCGCTCGGCGGCGCGATGTATGGCTTGGTCGGATCCGGACCGCCGCAGGTCGCCGCGTTCGAGCCGTTGGGGTTGCAGAGCGGATGGCCGGTCGGGCTCGTGACGTCGATCGTCCACGCTTTCACCGTATTGGCGATGAGATCCTGCGGAAGGTCGTACACGAAGGCGTCCGTGGGATTGAGATAGTAGTTGAACTCCTTCTGCAGGTCGGACAGCGAGAGGTTCACGAGCTTGACGTCGCCGATGTCCCAGAGGCGGCCCGTCTCAACGCGGCCGGTGAGATTCACCTGCCAATTGCCGACGATCCCGTCCAGCCACCGATTCATGTTGTCGCCAAAGCGCTGGCCGTGGCCGACAGGTATCTCGTAGTTCGTGAGCACCTTCAGCGCGTGAGGCGGCGCATTGGCCGATCGGAGCGTGGCAATCGGTCTGAACAGGCTGTCGACTTGCGACACGTGCTGCACCTGATACGCATAGTTCACGCCGAAGGAGAGGCCGTTGCTGAGCCGATGATTCAGCAGGAGCTGGATCGTGTGGTACGTCTGCGAGCCGATCGCCGTCCGCAGATTGTCACCGAGCACGTTAGGATTCAGCACCCAGAAGTTCGCCGGCATTCCGGCGGCGGCGGCGTTGGCGCGGAACGTCGGGTTCGCGTACAAGCCGTTCGTGCTGTTGATTTGGCCGTTTGACAGGAGCGGCGCCGTAAACGTTCCGATGTTCGGCGTCAGCAGCGACAACGACGGAATCGTCGCAGGATTCGTCCATTGCGTCCCCTTATAGTTCGCTGGATCGGTTGACGCGGACGCGGGCAGCCCGAGATAGCTGGCGAGGAAGATCGGCAGCGGCGCCGTGCCCGCAATCCCGGTGTAAGCGAAGGTCGCGCCTTTCCCGGCGGCGACGTTCGCCGCAAGGTTTTTCTGCGCCTGCTTGAACTCGTTCAGGAAGCTCGAGCTCGATCCGAATGCCGCGTTGTAGATGTCGGCCTCGTTGTAGTTGAGCGTCGCCGGGATCCCGAGCGTGCGGTTGCCGATGTAGCGGACCTCGACCGCCGTGTTCTTGCCGAGCGAACGCTGGAAGCCCGCGCTCCACGAATCCGTGTACGACGTCTGGTAATTCGGATCGAATTCCGCAATGCCGGTGTTGAACACGATCGGCTGTGGATAAGTCGCCCCGGCCGGAACGCAGCCCACGAGCTGACCGCCCGCGCTGCATGCGCCTGGAGGCGCGAGGCGGCTCGTCTGCGTCAGCAGGATCGGCCAGCTTTCTCCAGGCAGTACCAGGTTGCCATTCGCGGTGTTGCGGTTGGCATTGACGGTGAGCCCTGGACCGTTCCTCAGCGTCGCGAGGAAATCGCTCGTGCCGCCCTGATTGAACGCGCGGCCGTAGCTCGCGCGCACCGTGGCGTAGGTCGGATCGCCGAGCAGCGTGCGGAGCCACCCATCTTGCACGCTTGGCTGCCATGCGACGCCCACGGTCGGCGCGATGTTGTTCGTGTCGAGGTTGTACCCGGGCGAACCCGCCGTGTACTGCTTGTAGGTCGGCGCCGCGCCGTTCAGCGCGATTCCTGGCATACCGATCGGACAGCCGACGGTCGAGAATCCGACGTCGGTCGCCGCGGCACCCAGACCGGCAGGTCCGCACAAATCCATGACGTCGTTTCTCGAATAGATCGAGTTCACGGGCTGAACCGGGAATTGCACCTCGTATCGCACGCCTGCGTTGATCGTGAAGTTCGGACGGAGCCGCCACTGGTCCTGCGCGAAGCTGCCGATCTCCCGCTGCCGGATCGTCTCGAGGGGATCGCCGCGATAGACGTACTGTCCGTTGGGCTGCAGCACGGCGTTCCCGGTGACCTGACTCACGCGGCCGGTCAGCAACGCATACAGATCGCGCGCCGTCGCCAGGTCCGTCGCGCTCGCCCCAGGGAAATTCGCTCCCGAGAAGAGACCCGCCGCCGGATCGTTGGTCGTGTCGAATCCGAGCGTGATCCCCTGCACGATGCTGTGCGACGTTTCGAAATCGCTGACCCTGGTATACACGCCGCCGAACGAGAAATTGTGGCGGCCTTTTACCCAGCTCAACGTGTCGTGGAAGTTGTAGTTCGATCCGTTGCGCGCCTGCGACGTGCCCGTGACGTTGAATTGCGTGAGATTCGTGCCGCTCGGAACCTGCGGGAACGCGAGATTGAAATTGCCAAGGTAGCGATCCGGCGTGATGTTCGCCGAGAAGTAGACGGGCGACCAGATCGTGCCCCAGCCCCCTTCGTTCACCATGTTCTTCGTGAGCGTCGATCGGAGCGACGCCGAGCCGCTATAACGATAGGAATACTGCGTACTGTCGATGGCGAAGCCCGGGAAGCTCGGATAGCCGTTGTTGATGATATCGGGGTCCGAATTCACGGCCTGATAGATCTGCGTGACCGTGAGGCGGTGCTTGTCGGTCAGATTGAAGTCCACGCGGCCGCCGGGGAGGTGCTCGGCCCGGAACAGATTGGGCTGCCACGTATAGGCCAGCGTGTTCTGGTTGATGTTCGTCTGAATCGCGCCCTGCGTCGTCACGGCATTGTCGATTTGGGAGAACATGGCCCCGATGGTCGGATCGATCGTGGAGACCTGGCCGTTCTTCGCCGCGAGCTGCAGCAGGTTGACTGCGCCGGAACAGCCGCTCGCGGTGCAGCCATAGTGGAAAAGCCCGGTCTGCGCCGACGGCGACACGTACTGACGGGTCGTCGATGACGTGATCGGCAGGCGGAACTCTTCGTAGTTCACGAAGTAGAACGCCTTGTTGTGGCCATCGTACAGGCCGGGAATGACGATGGGACCGCCCTGGCGGAAGCCGAACTGATTCCAGTTGATGTCGTTCTTCGGCAGGCCCTTCGATTCGTTGGCCCACGAATTGGAGTTGAGGCTGCCGTCGCGGAGGTACTCGTAGGCGCTCCCATCCGTTTGATTCGACCCCGAGCGCGTCACGAACTTGATCTGCACGGCGCCCTGTCCCGACGAATCCGCCGTCGACGTCGCCTCGCCGATGCTGACCTGCTCGACGAGATCGTTCTGCGGCCGGATATCCGGGTAGAAGCCGTCGGTCGACTTCACGCTTTGGTCCTGGATGTTCACGCCGTCGATGACGATCGCGATCGCGCTCTGCGGCAGTCCGAGCGCGGTGGAGCTGCGCTGCACGTGCGTCGTTGACTGCGAGTTCACGCCTGGTAGAAAGGTCACGATCTGCATCGCGCTCTTCGTCACGACCGGCAGGTTTTGGATCTGATCGGAACTGATCGTCGACGACACGGTCGTCGACGTGGTGTCGACGAGCTCACTGCGTGCGCTGACGGTGATCGTCTCCGTCGCCTGCCCAACTTCGAGCTTCGCGGTGATATTCGCCGTGTCGCCGGGCGTGAGCACGATCTTGTCGACCTGGTACGTCTTGAACCCGCTCAGCGACACGGTCGCCTGATAGGTTCCCGGATCCAGGGACGCGACCGCGAAGTTGCCGGTCGAGTTCGAGACCGTTTCGTTCGTCACCCCGGTGGCGACGTTGCGGATCGTCACGGAGGCGCCAGGCACCACGGCGCCCGACACATCCTGCACGACGCCCGTGAGCGTCGCTTTGGTGTTCACACCTTGTGCGAATGCGGCTGACGGGATGAATACGAGCAGAGCGATGACAGGTAACAGAATACGGACAGTAGGTTTCATGGCTCCTCCCACGGGCTGCGAAACCGGAAACACATTAGTTGAATACACGCTGTATTTCAACCCCGGGAAAGGAAGAGCCGAACGGCCGGCCGGAGAGACTTACCGCTCCTGCGGCACCAGTCGAACCTGCCACAGGCGCACGCCGATGTCTGCGGAAGGCTCGATCCAGCCGAATCTCGGGCCCGCGAGCCGGGCGGGAACCATGGCGTCAGGCACCAGCGTCAGCGCGTTGACGCCCGATTTCATCCACGCTGGCGGGAGCGGGACCTCGTACGAGCCGACGCGACTGGGATCCCACACAGGATGCAGCGTGTCGACCAGTTGACTGTTGAACAGCACCGACACGGTGTGCTGGGCCGCCGGATCGACGGGATCGATGCGGAGGACGGCCGTGCAGGGTCGGCGCGACGGCAAGGGAAAGAACACCGTCGCCCGACCGGTGCGTGACACGCGCACGGGAATCGCTCCGGCGAGGTGCACGGGGGACCACCCGCTACGGAAGAACAACCCGTCGCGCGGTCCAGCGGCCACGCTGACGGACGCTCCATGCTCCAGGTCTTCGCGGACGTCGTACCACGGCAGGACTGCGTGAATCGCCGCGCCAGCGCCGACAACGGCCGCGACGCTCAATCCCTGCATGACCGCCCGGCGCGCCGAGGTCCGACGTACGGATCGCGGAGCCGCGATCCAGGTGGCCACACCGGACCAGGGGCCGACCAGCGCGAACGCGGCTGCGACGAGATAGAACGGATACGCGTGCATCGTAAATCGCCATGCCCCGCCGTCGCCGACGTTCCACGTGAAGGCGTACGGCACGAGGGACGTGAAAAGGATGAGCAGCAGCAGCCGGCCGGCGGTGAAAAAGGGTAGCGCCGCAAGGCCAAACACGGACAGCCATGACAGGACGCCGCCGAGCCGCGGCAGCCAGACGTGGAACCCTGACCACTTCGTGACGAACGGCCGGACGAACACTCCGGTCGTCCCGGTATCGATCATGTTGACCGGGCGCGCGGCGAATCTCTCGCGAAGATATGCGGCGGCGCGCTCGGGATGGGTCGTGGTGGAGCCTTCGGCCGCGCGGTAATAGCTCGTGTGGTAATCGATCGCATAGAACGGATCGCCGGTCGCGATGGCGCAGCTGAGCAGAAATGGGCCGACGAGAGCGGTTGCGATCGTTGCCGCGATGGCGGTCGACGTCGCCCGCTCGCGCCGAAACGACCTGCCGCCGGCAAATGCGACCCACGCCAGCCCCGGCACGACAAACGACAGCGCCGTGATGCGCGTGAGGCAGGCGATTCCGGCGGTGACGCCCGCGAGCAGTCCGTTGGAGAACGACGGCCTTCGATGTAGCCGAAGCAGTCCCCACGCCGCGAAGACGACCGCGGCCGCGAACACATCGTCGCGCCAGCCGTCGACCGACCATCCGATCAGCTCGTACTCGACGGCGACGAGCGCTGCCGCCAGCAGACCGGCGATCGGCGACACGAGTTCGCGCCCGAGCAGGAACGTCGCGACGATCATCAGCACCGACCCGACCGCTGAGGCGAGGCTCACGGCGGCGTCCTGCTGGTCGAGCAGGACGAGCGCGCCACGGATGAGCGCGAGGAACACCGGCTCGCGCACGTGCGGCTGATAGAACGTCGTCATCTCGCGCGCGAAGCGAAGGTAGGTGATCGGGTCGCCGCCGACGTATGGGGCGCGATCGAGCGGCCAGTGGACGATCGAAGGGCGGATGTGCGCGGCGAGCGGCGCGACGACGTGGGTGGCAAATCTCGCCCATGCCGGGTGATCGAGCGGTCCGTACTTCCCGGTGAACGCGTCGAGCCGCAGCAACGCGCCGTACAGCGTCACCAGTACGGCGAGGGGGATCACACTGCGCCGAGCGGTCGATCGAATCGTCTGAAGGGCGATCACGAAATGGACGCGGAGTTTAACATCGCGATAGCCTGATCCGCATGCGCTCGGGCACAGCTCAGCTGCCGCTGCACGGCGGCCGCGCGCCAGCGTGGCTCTTCTCCCGCATGGTGCGCCCGCGCGCGAGATCACCGTCCACATCGTGTCCGAACACGGCGCCGACGAAATGTTGCGGCGTCTCTCGGATCCGTTCTGGTTTCAGGCGTTCGGCTGTGTGCTCGGATTCGACTGGCACTCGAGTGGCGTCACGACGACGGTGACCGGCGCGGTCAAGGAAGGCATCCGCGGGCTCGAGCGGATCCTCCTCAAGACGTACGACCGCGCGCCGGAGAATTTCGAGACGCTGCTCGGAATCGAAGGCGTCGGCGCGCGGACGCGCTCAAGCGACTCGGGGGAAATTGGTGACTTGGTGAATTGGTGGATTGGTGAAATGAGTTGGTGAATTGGCAGTGAATTCAAGTGACGCGGCGCCGGTAGGCGCCGCATGCAAATTCACCAACTCACCAACTCACCAATTCACCAATTAAAACAGCGGGACGCCGGAGCCCCCAGCTACCGACGTCCCGCCGGCCGAGTCGAACCCGTTCGGCCCGGCTTTCGTGTGACTCCCCTCGTGGTGCAAGTGGATTGCCTGCACGCCCGGACGGGGTCCGAGGTCTGAACTGCTTGATAATTAAAGACTTGGTGATTCCAAGTCGGGCAGGCCCTACAAAAAGATCACGCGCACAATCGCCACATCGGGGCATATCGGACTCGCGTCCATGTCCCCACACGTCGACGGCCTTCAGATCACCAGCACGACCTTGCCAATTACGTCGCCCGATTCGAGTTGCCGGTGCGCATCGGCCGCGCGCGCGAGCGGAAACTCGGCGTGGACGACCGGCCGCACCGCTCCGCGATCGAGCAGCGGCCACACGTGCCGTTCGAGCGCGCGGGCGATCGCGCCTTTTTCGGCTGGTGTGCGCGGGCGGAGCGTGGATCCGGTCAGCGTCAGTCGCTTCTGCAGAATGACGCGCAGATCGAGCGACGCTTTCGAGCCGCCGATCAGGCCGATCTGAATGAGTCGCCCATGCATTCGAAGCGCGTCGAGGTTGCGCGGCAGGTAGTCGCCTCCGACAATGTCCAGGATGGCGTCGACGCCGGCTCCGCCGGTCTCGCTGCGAACGGCCGCCACGAAATCCTCTTCGTGGTAGTTGATGGCTCGCACGGCACCGAGCCGGACCGACGCGGCGCATTTCTCTGCCGATCCCGCCGTCGCCAGCACGGTCGCGCCGAACGCGTGCGCTAGCTGAATCGCGGTCGATCCAATCCCGCTCGTCCCTCCGTGGACCAGTACGGTCTCGCCGCTCTTGAGCCCGCCGCGTTCGAAGAGGTTCGTCCAGACGGTGAAGAACGTCTCCGGAATCGCCGCCGCGGTGCGCTCGCTGACGCCATGCGGGATTCGCAGGCATTGTTCAGCGGGCACGGCACAGTACTCGGCGTATCCACCGCCCGCGACGAGCGCGCAGACGCGATCGCCCGCCGCGAAGGGCGCGCCAGCAGATGCCTCGGCGACGGTCCCTGCGATCTCGAGTCCAGGAATGTCGGACGCACCCGTCGGCGGAGGATACTTGCCCTCCCGCTGCATGAGGTCGGGCCGATTCACTCCGGCCGCCGCAACGCGAACGAGGAGCTCACCGCTTGCGGGGACGGGCACGGGACGTTCGACGAGGTGCAGCACGTCGGGTCCGCCGGGCCGCGCGATTTCGATCGCGTACATGCGGGTGAGAGGCATGGTGATGGTCCTCGGGATCGGAAAGCGGACGAGCGCCGATTGGCAGATAGTACCGCGCGAGCCAGCGGCTCAAGCCGTCGAGATCCGGGAAGAGAATTCGCTCGTTGATGTTGGCCTGGTCCAGCTTGTCGCGGATCTCCCACTTGAGCGCGGCCGGAACGATCACGCGGCGGCAGAGCGACGGATGGCGGCGCAGCCACTCGTCCATATTGGCCGTCGGACTCGACATCAGCGAGAAGAGCGCGAACTGGTTGAGAATGCGGCGATCGATCGCGGGCGGTTCCATGAAGACGAGAAACGGCTCGCGCGAGAGCGCGTCGAATCGGCGGAGGGATCCGAAGCTGCTCAGCATGTCGACGGTCACCGTTTCCGAACCCTCATGAGTCATGATTCGCTGAAGCCGGGCCGGCAGACGGTTATTGGCTTCGACGAAATTGACGCACCAGACCACCGCGTCCTGCTCATAGTCCTCCGGCACGTCGGTCGCGAAGTGAAGCGCCACGAGCGGCGAATAGGTCCAGTCGAGGAGCCGTGTCGGAAGTTCAAAGTGCTGCCCGAGCGCCAGCCAATCCCAGATCGAATCGGCGTGCAGCGCTTCGGTATGGGCGTACTTGCGGAAGTTTCGCAGCAGCGCCATCTCGAGGCGCGCCGCATCCGCTCGGTCGGCCGCCAGCCGGACGAGTGAGCTCGACAGCGTGTGATCGACTTGCGACAACCCGCGAAAGGCATACGGCGATCTGAACCGGTGCAGACTGGGGTTCCACGAACCCTCGTACAACGCTTCCAGCACAGCCGACCAATTCGTGGGCCGGCGGGTGTGGCTTGCAAACTGAGGCATGACCTCTGCAGAGTAGTGCAACATGGCAGCCACCGCGACATGACCGCCACCGCACTCTCCACGGATCTCTACGAACTGACGATGCTCGCGGGTTACTTCGCCGCGGGACGGCACGAGTCCGTCACGGCGACGTTCGAACTGTTCGTCCGGCGCTTCCCGCCGCACCGCAACTACCTCGTTGCGGCCGGTCTCGAGCCGCTCGTCGACTACCTCGAGACGCTGCGGTTCACGGACGACGAGGTGCGGTGGCTGCGGGAGCATCCGGTGTTTCGACGCGTGCCGGACGAGTTCTTCGAGTACCTGCGCAGATTTCGATTCGAGGGCGACGTGTCGGCGGTGCCAGAGGGAACACCGGTGTTTGCGAACGAGCCGCTCGTACGCGTGACGGCGCCGCTCGGCCAGGCGCAGGTGATCGAAACGGCGGCGCTCGCATTCGTCAACTTTCAGACCGCGATCGCCAGCAAGGCGGCGCGGATCGTTCACGCCGCCGGCTCGCGGCCGGTAATGGAGTTCGGGGCCAGGCGCGCGCACGGATCTGAAGCCGCGCTCTACGCCGCGCGCGCGGCCTATCTCTGCGGATTTGCCAGCACTTCGTACGTCGAGGCGGGTCGCCGTTTTGGAATTCCCCTCTCAGGCACGATGGCGCATTCGTGGATCCTGTCGGCGCCGAGCGAGATCGAGGCGTTCCGGCGCTACGGCGATCTCTTCGGCGAATCGTCCGCACTTCTGCTCGATACGTTCGACACCATCGAGGCCGCGCGCGCGATTGTCGCCGCCGGGCTCCGTCCATCGGCCGTTCGTCTCGACAGCGGGGACCTGCTTGCGCTCAGCCGCGACGTCCGCCCGATCCTCGACGCCGGCGGTCTGCACGCGACGAGGATCCTGGCCAGCGGCGACGTTGACGAACATGTCATTCACCAGTTGCTCTCGTCGGGAGCGCCCATTGATGCGTTCGGCGTCGGCACCGCCGTGGCGACGTCGATCGACGCGCCGGCGCTGGCCGGTGTGTATAAGGTCGTCGAGGTCAATGCAGACGGCCATGATCGCGGAGTGATGAAGCTCAGTGCCGGCAAAGAAACGTGGCCTGGGCGGAAGCAGGTCTGGCGCGTGGTCGAGGAGGGCCTGGCGTCTCGCGACATTGTCGCGCTCGACGGCGAGCCGCCGCGCGCACACGCGTCGCCACTGCTTATTCCGGTGATGCGGGGCGGCCGGCGCACAGCCAGCCCGCCAACGCTGGAGCAGTCCCGCCGTCTGCACAGCGACGCGATGCGTGCGCTGCCGCAGGCGCTGCTGGACCTGGAGCGCCCGGCTGAGCACTCGGTCGAGCCAAGTGATGCGCTCCAGCACGCGATTTCCGCCGGCCTTCGCGGCCGGCCTCCAACCTGATCCGCTGTCGCATTCGGAGTCGGCTCAGTAAACGGCCCTTCGCGAGGTCAGGCCTCATTTCAGCCTCCTGCGGATATGGCCGGTTTGGCGGAGATCGTGAGACCCGGCTCGGTGTGGGGCTCGGCGTTTCGTTTGCTTAGGTCTCGAACGCGTGAGGTCGCTCTTCTTTTCCCTGCTCGGCTATTTCCTGACCCCAGCGGGATTGGTGCTCCTGGGCGTTCTGGACGGCTCCATAATCTTCTTCCTGCCGCTCGGCATCGACGCCGTCGTCGTATTGATGGCTGCGCGCACGCCGCACTTGTTCTGGCTGTATGCGATCCTCGCGGCGTCAGGCTCGCTCGTCGGCGCCGCCGGGACGTTCTGGATCGGGAAAGAAATCGGGGAGCACGGCCTGGCGCATTTCGTCAGCCCTCGCCGGCTGAAGAGTGTGAAGAAGCAGGTCAATCGCGGCGCCGCGCTCGTCGCCGCGCTCGCGGTGATTCCACCGCCGTTTCCGTTCACGGCGTTCGTCCTGAGCAGCGGCGCGTTCGACGTGAACTGGTACGTCTTCTTCCCGGTGCTCTTCGGCGCGCGTCTGGTGCAATACGGGATCGAAGGCATGCTCGGCGCGATTTACGGCCGGCAGATCGTCCGCTGGATGCAGACGCCGACGTTCGTGGCCGTCGTCGGGGCGCTCATCGTGCTCGCGATCATTGGCACTGTGGTGTCGGCCATCGCCATCATGCACAGTACGGGCGCACAGAAGAAATTGGTGAATTCGTGAAGTGGTGAATTGGTGAATTGAATTGGCTTTGGCGCGCTACCGCGCGCCTTGAGTAATGCAAATTCACCAACTCACCACTTCACCAATTCACCAATTGAGGTGTCGGGTACAATGCCTGCCTAGTGCGAGCGGCCCGTTATTTTTTTGAGACTTTTCCGGCATCGCGGCGCCCCAGCTATTCCAGACACCGCGGGGACACCCAGACGCGCGTGGCGATTGTGGGCGGGGGATTGACGGGCTGTGCGTGCGCGGCGGTGTTTGCCGCCGCCGGAGTCGCGTGCGTGGTGCTCGAAGCGGATCGCATCGGCTCGGGCGCGACCGCTGCGGCGTCGGGATTGCTGCGCCACGATCCTGATGCATCGTTTCGTGATGCATGCGCGCGGCACGGGGTTCGCGCGTCGCGGCACATCTGGCAGGGATTTCGCCGAGCCGGACTCGATCTGGCGGCGGCGATTCGGCGCTTTCGCATTCGAGCGGATCTCGCGCCGCAGGATTTGCTGTGGTTCGCGCGATCGAACGATGGTGACCTGCGCGCGCTTCAGCGCGAGTATCAGGCGCGCCGCGAAGGCGGAGTCGATGCCTCCTGGCTCACGGCCCGCGCGTTCTCGGCCGAAACGCGCGCGGACGGCGCGGGCGCCATCCGCACGAAAGGCGAGGCGCTCGATCCGTACCGCGCGTGCGCGGGACTAGCCGCCGCGGCCGCGGCGCGGGGCGCCGCCATCTTCGAGCGGACGCTCGTTCGGCGGGTTCGCGCGCGCCGCAAGGACGTCGAGATCAGCACCGGCGGCGGCACGATCGTCGCCGACCAGGTGGTGATCGCGTCGGGCGCGCTCATCGACGATCTGCGCGCGCTGCGGCGGCACTTCGCGCCCGCGCTTTCGTATGCGGTGGTCACCGATCGGCTGCCGGCCGCGGTTCGCCGCGAACTGGGCCGCCGCGCGTCGGCGCTCATCGACGATCACGCGCCGCCGCGTCTGCTGCGCTGGCTCGACGACCGCGTGTTGTTTGCAGGTGCGGCGCAGAAGCCGATCGCCGAGCGGTTGCGAGAAAAGGCGATCGTGTCGCAGGCGCACGAGCTCATGTACGAGTTGACGACCGTTTATCCGTCGATTTCCGGCGTGCAGCCCGAGTGGGCCTGGGACGCCGTCACGTACGGCTCGCCCGACGGGGTGCCCGTGATCGGGCCGCACCGCAACTTTCCCCGCCACCTCTTTGCGCTCGGCCTGGCGCATCACGGTCCGGCCGCCGCGTGGCTCGCCGCGCGCGTGCTGCTCCGCGCCTATCTCCAGGCGCCCGCCAAGGGTGACGAGCTATTCGGTTTCGCCCGCGTGCTGTGAGCGAGGGCGCGGAGGCGGCGAAAGGCGCAGAGAGATCTCGCGCAGAGAGCGCAGAAAGCAGAGAGCGCGGAGAAAAAAGGCCGTCAGGCGACGGCGGCCTGCGGCCGCCGCGATGATCGAGAGAGACGACACACGCAAGTCGCTTGGAGGAGGGTGGGGCGACTGGCGTGTGCCGTCCCTCTCGATCAGGCCGCGCACCGCGCGGCTCGCCTGACGGCCCTCCCCGCCCTCTGCGCTCTCTGCGCGAGATCCGTCTGCGCCCTCCGCCGCCTCCGCGCCCTCAGTGTTCAAAGATCCCGCGTAGCGCGATGTCGATCTCGGGATAGCGGAAATGATAGCCCGCCGCCTTCGCGCACGATGGGAGGACACGCTGGCTGGCCAGGACGGAATCGGCGAACTCGCCAAGCGCGAGCCGAAGCGCAAACGCCGGAGCCGGCAGGAGCGCCGGACGCCGTAGCGCGCGCCCCAACGCGCGGGTAAACTCCGCGTTCGTGACCGGGAC
This sequence comes from Vicinamibacterales bacterium, assembly GCA_050747805.1. Taxonomy (GTDB): domain Bacteria; phylum Acidobacteriota; class Vicinamibacteria; order Vicinamibacterales; family 2-12-FULL-66-21; genus JAICSD01. The sequence goes on from JBOGIZ010000814.1 coordinate 13,514, forward strand.
GGGCGCCGTCGCATTCACCGGACCGGCGACCGCGGACGTCTCGACAATCCATCGCACCATCTCGACCCAGTCACGCCGATGAATCCACGACATGTATTGCCGGCCGGACCCGAACCGGCCGCCCGCACCCATTCGGAACGCCCGCACGAGCGGCTTCAGCGCGCCGCCGTCGCGCTCGAGAACGATTCCGGTCCGCACGAGCACCGTGCGCACGTCCGCGCGCGCACCGGTGAGCGCCTCCTGCTCCCAGTCGACGCACAGCCGCGCGAGAAAGTCGTCTCCGGGCGCCGAGCCTTCCGTCAGCGGCTCCGATCCTCGATCGCCGTAGTAGCCAATCGCGCTCGCGCTGATGAACACGCGCGGAGCTGTGCTCGCGCCGCGGATCGCGGCGGCGAGTGCGCGCGTCGAGGCAATCCGGCTGTCGCCTAGCGCGCGCTTGCGGGCCGCGTTCCAGCGACGCCCCGCGATCGATTCCCCCGACAGGTTGACGACCGCATCGGCTCCTTCGACCTCCGACGCGATCGACGCCACAGCGGCCGCCGGATCCCAGCCGACGCGCGTGATTCCGGGCTTGCCCGTGCCCGGCTCGTGCTGTGCGCGGCCCGGCGGCAGCGATCGCGTCAGCACGCGTACCTCATGGCTCTCTTCCGCCCATGTCCAGCACAGCGGCGCGCCCAAGAATCCCGTTCCGCCCGCGACGACGATCTTCATCGTGTGTCTGTTGGACGTGCAGAAGCCGTCCGAAGTTTGTCCACGGCCACGGAATACGGCCACGGAATACACGGAATACACGGAATGGACGAATGCCGAAAGCCCGGCCGTGTGTTAATCCGTGTACTCCGCGTACTCCGTGGCGCTTATAATGTCCCCTCGATTCCCAATCTGCCAGAGGATTTCGAATGCGGTACTTCGTCTGTCTCGCAGCCCTGGCGCTGTCGTCCGCCCTGGTGCTCGCGCAGGCGCAGACCGCGACCGTGCCCGTTCCGGCCAATATCACGGTCGAAGGCATGCCGCCCGTTCCGCGGTCGATTGCCGACGGGTTTTCCAGATACGCCCAGTTTCGCCAGGCGCAGCTCATCGCGTGGCACCCGGCCAAGCGCCAGATTCTGATCACGACGTCGTTCAATTCAAACCCAACCGTCCCGCAGCTGCACTTCGTCGACGGTCCCGGACGCGCGCGGCGGCAGCTCACGTGGCTGAAGAGCGGCCTGCCGCCGACCGTGAATGCGTCGTTCGATCCCGCCGACGGCAACACGATCGTGTTCCCGAGCGATCCGGGCGGCGGCGAATTCGGATCGATTTACCGGTACGACCTCGCGACCGGCGAGACGACGCTCGTGACCGCCGCACAGATGCGCTACGCGCCCATCTGGTCGCGGCAGGGCAAATGGCTGGCGTACGACTCGAAGGAGCGGAACGGCAAAGATCGCGACCTCTACGTCATCGAGCCGTCCGATCCGTCCACGAAGCGCAGGCTCGGGGACTTCGAAGGCTCGTGGACTCCCGAAGACTGGTCGCCAGACCGCACGACGCTCCTCGTCATCGAGATCCCCGCGAACGACGAGATGTATTTGTGGACCGTCAACGTGAAGACGGGCGAGAAGAAAGCGATCACGTCGCATCTCGGCCAGAAGGAAGCGTGGTACAGCGCGCGGTTCTCGAACGACGGCAAGACGATTCTTGCGGTTGGCGAGCATGGTGGTGACGCTCCGCGGCTCTGGCGCTGCGATCTTGCGAACGGCCAGTGGACGGCCGTCAGTCCCGAAGGCGTCACGCTCGACCGCGACGTCGATCCTGCGCTCGCGATTTCATCCGACGGCGCTCTCGCCGCGTACGCCGCGGATCGAGGATCGTCAACAGATCTGCAAGTGCTCGATCTGACGACGCTCAAGACGCGGCCGCTTCCGGATATTCCAAAAGGAACCGTGTCTCAGATTCGCTGGCGTCCGGGCTCGCGCGAGGTAGGCTTCACACTGGGCTCGCTGCAGTCGCAGGGCGACGTCTACTCGGTCGACACCTCGCTCGCCACGCTGACGCGCTGGACGACCAGCGAGACCACGTTCAATCCGGATGTGCTCCCGCCGCCGGAAGTGATCCAGTGGAAGAGTTTCGACGGACAGATGATTTCAGGCGTCCTCTACCGGCCCTCCCGAAAATTCACGGGCCCGCGGCCGGTGGAGATTTTCCTCCACGGCGGACCAGACGCGCGGATCCGGCCATTCTTCCTCGGCCGCAGCAACTACATCCTCAACGATCTCGGAATGGCCATCATCTATCCGAACGTGCGCGGCTCGAGCGGCTTCGGGCGGCAGTTCGCGAGTCTCGACAACGGCCGAGGCCGCGAAGGGGCGGTCGAGGACATAGGCGCGCTGCTCGACTGGATCGCAACTCGTCAGGATCTCGACAAGAACCGCGTGGTGCTCGTCGGCGCGAGCTACGGCGGCTGGCTCGCCCTCGAAGCGGGCATCGTGTACAACGATCGCATCCGCGGAATCATCGAGGGGGCCGGCATCACCAATTTCGTCACGTTCCTCGAGCAGACCGATCCCGCGCGGCAGGACAACCGACGCCAGGAGTACGGCGACGAGCGCGATCCGGAAATGCGGAAATTCCTGCTGTCGATTTCGCCCGTCACTCGCGCGGCGGAGCTCAAGAAACCGACGCTGATCGTTCAAGCAGGCAAGGATCCGCGCGTGCCCGTCGATCAGGGGCAGGAACTCGTGAAGGCGCTCAAGGCCAACAACGCGACTGTCTGGTACGAAGAAGTCACCAACGCCAATCACGACAATCTGCCGTTCGTGGGTGGCGACTACGTGCTCTATTCCTGGATGCTGTTTTTCAAGACGTTCGTGCTCAATTGAGAGCGGGTTCCGCGAGGTTCCCGGGGGTTCCAGAGGTTCTGGTTCCGAGGGGTTCCGAGGGTTCGAGGTTCGGGGGGGCGCTGGTCGGCAGATTCGATATCGTCCAAGCC
>JBOGIZ010000815.1:0-4221 GCA_050747805.1 Vicinamibacterales bacterium
TACCAGGTGAGCGGCGGCAGCGGCGCGAACGGCGACGACTATTATCTCTACGGCCAGGGCCGCTGGGGCTTCTCGCCGTGGCAGAAGCCCGAGGTCTACATGTTCGAATCGGCGCTCACGCACGTACCGGAGGTGACCGCGCCGTTCCTCATCATGCACGGCACCGCCGATCCGACGGTCGCGTTCCAGAACGGCCTCGGCCTGTACAACGCGCTTCGATACAACGGCAAGAAAGCCGTGCTGCTCGCCTATCTCGGCGAAGGCCACGGGCTGCGCGGCATGGCGAACCGCAAGGACCTGACGATCCGCTACTTCGAGTTCTTCGATCACTATCTGAAGGGTGCGCCGGCGCCGAAGTGGCTCACCGAAGGTGTGCCGTACCTGCAGAAAGAGAGGGACCGGAATGATCCGACGGTGATGGGCGGGTCGGGCGGCGGGGGCCGTTAACTCCGCCGATCCTGCGACGCAGCGATTCCGGCGCGGCATCCTCCGCCGATTGTGAACGACGTGGTCATCGAGGTTGCAGGACGTGTAATCCTGAAGCCGCGGCGGCATCTGCGAGCCGGTCGTCGTAGGTGATGAAATCGCACTCCGAGAGATTGAGACTGAGTGCCGTCGCCAGATGTATCGCGTCGAGAGTTCGCAGGAGGGACGGCGGCAGATGGCCGGCGCGATCCAGGATCACCGGCGAGAGCTCGACGAGGACGACCGAGTCGAGAACGCCCTCGACCTGCTGCAGGACGCGACGATGGCCGGCGCGGCGGACGGCGCGCCGCAATTCGGTTGCGCCGAGCCTCGACGAGAGCAGGTCCCGGCGCCCGGCGGCGTCTCGTTCGAGCGCCGCGGTTTCCGGTTCGGCTACGACGAATTTGGCGAGCGCCGACGAGTCCAAGTAGGCGTACGGCGACGAGCGCAGGCGTCGACTAGATCGTGTCCTCACCAAGGTCTCGCACCAGTGCGCTCAGCGGGCGCGGCAGGCGCAGCGCGAGCGGCTTCGGCATGCTCAGGTGACTGCGGCCGCCTGGCGTGGCGCGTCCTTCGGCGACCAGGCGGGCGATCGCGTCCTGGTCGCGCGAGGCTGGCGCGAGCACGGCAACGATGTTCTGTCGGTCGGTCACGGTCAGCGTCTCTCCCTGCCGGACGCGCTCGAGATAGACGCTCAGATTCTGTCGCAGCTCGCGAACCCCAACGAGTCTCCCGGACGCCGTCTCCATGTAGCACATTGTAGCACAACCCAGGGAAGAACCCTCGGATCCAGGAGTAACCCCCAATGGAGATTTGACGGGGCGGCGAATTCGCGATATGTAGAAGTCGGAGGTATCAACGCCGTCGCCCAAGTCCGACCTCCCGCAAGGCACCCTCGACCTGCTGATCCTGCGGATCATCGCGCTCGAGCCAAGTCACGGCTACTCGATCGCGCGGCGGCTCCGCCAGATCTCGCGCGAGGCCGTGCAGGTGCCGCAAGGCTCGCTCTATCCCGCGCTGCATCGTCTCGAAAACCGTGGGCTGCTCGCCGCAGATTGGAAGGCGAGCGACACCGGCCGCGACGCGAAGTACTACCGGTTGACGCCCAAGGGCCGCGCGTATCTACGGACCGAAACGGAGAGCTGGGATCGCCTCTCCACGGCCATACGTTTGATCCTCCGCGCCGAACCTGGAGATCTCCAATGAACTGGTGGCAGCGCGTCCGGCATCGCTGGCGGCTCGAAGATCAGCTCGACGCCGAGCTGCGCTTCCATTTCGATCGGCTCGTGCAGGACTACCTGAATGACGGGGCGAGCGAGCGGGAGGCCCGGCGGCGCGCGCGCGCCGAGTTCGGCGGCGTCGAGGAGATCAAGGACGACTGTCGCGACGCCCGCGGCACGCGATGGGTGCACGACGTCGTGCAGGATGTTCGGTTTTCGGCGCGGCTGCTGGCGAAGGAGCGCGCACTCACGTTCCTTGCGGTCGCGGCGCTGGCGATGGGCATGGGCGTGAACAACGCGATGTTCACGTTCGTGGACGCCATCTGTCTGCGCGGTCTTCCGATCGCGCAGCCGGGCCGCGTCGCCGATATCGCGCAGCGCGATCAAACACATCCGTACCTGCTGATCTCTCCCCGCCAGTTCACGGCGCTCGAGAGCGCGTCGCCTCCCGCCCTGGGGAGTGTGGCAGCCTACGCGGTCAGGACAGCGACGCTTCGTGACGATCGCAACGCCGCCGAGCGTGTGACGGTGGCCTATGTGTCGGCCGCGGCGCTCGCGACAATCGGCGAGTCGACATCGCTCGGGCGTGACCTCCGTCTTGAGGACGCTCGCGCCGGTGCGCCGTCGGTCGCGATCCTAAGCCACGCCGTGTGGCAATCGCAGTACGACGGCGATCCATCTGTGCTCGGCAGTGTTATTCGCCTCAATGGCACATCCGTCTCGGTCGTAGGCGTGATGCGTGACGGATTGGCCTTTCCGAACGATGCGGACCTCTGGCAGCCACTCCCGGCGCTGCCGCTCGATCCTGACGCGAGAGTTCTCCACGTGTTCGCACGTCTGACAACGGGATTCACCATGGCGCAGGCACAAGACGGCGTCAGCGCAGCGCTTTCACGCGTCGTCGCGCCGGTTGGGAAGGGCGGTCACGTTCGAACGATGGTCGTGCCGATCAACACCAGGTACAACGACGACATCTCAAGTCCCGGTTGGATGGCGTTCATCTCAGTCGGTCTGCTACTGGTCGTGATTGCCTGCTCGAACGTGGCCAACATCCTGCTGGCGCGCGGCGTCAACCGCCGCAGGGAAGTCAGCATTCGATTGTCGCTTGGCGCTACGCGCGCTCGGATCGTCCGGCAGCTCCTCATCGAAAGCACGATGCTGGCAGCCATGGGCGGGGCCGGCGCGATCATCGTCACCCGGATTGGATTGGACGTCGTGGCTTCAGTGATACCCTCGCACGGCGGCCTTCCGTATTGGGTCACCTTGACGATGGATTGGCGGATCGCCAGCGTGCTGGGGGCCGTGTGCCTCGGAACGGTTGTGGTGTTCGGCCTCGCGCCGGCGATTCGACTTGCCCGCACCGATCTAAGTTCCGCGACGAAGGAATCGAGTGCGACCGTCAGTCACGATCGCGGAACAGGCCGATGGACCTGGGGATTTCTGACGCTGCAGCTCGCACTGACGGTTATTTTTGTGTCGAAGCTGGGCATCACGCTCGAGGGCTTCTACGCTCAGAAGGCGCACGAGCCGGCCATTGACGCGCAGCACATTCTCACGCTCAGTCTTGTTCTGCCGACGGTCGCGTACCGCGCGCCGGAGCGACGCGTCTCGCTTTATCGCACCCTGGCAGATCGACTCGCCGCGCGCGCGTCGGCGATCGTCAGCGTAGCGGCATCACTTCCGTCACAAGGCGGCGTGCCGCGTCGGATAGGCCCCGCTGACGAATTGCTGTCGGGCGCCGCGCCTCCCGTGACGACCGTCGCGATAGATGGCGAATACTTCGACGCGCTCGGTCTCGATCTGATCGCCGGCAGAGTGTTTGCTCGCGGCAGCTCGAGCGACGATCGCTCGTCGCTCATCGTGAATCAACGGTTTGCGGATGTCTACTTCCACGGGGCGAACGCGGTGGGGCAGCGCGTGCGTCTGGAGGCGACCACGGGCGCGGTGTCGTCGCCCGCGGAAGTAAGAACGATCGTGGGAATCGCGCCGTCGCTTCGCGAACAGCCCACGGTTGAGCCGCCGCCAATCGCATACGTTCCGCTGACGCCTGAACAGATGTCCAACGTCATCTTGCTTGTTCGCGCAGTTGGGCCACGCGACATGGCGTCTGTCGTCCCTGCCATCCGAGATGAAATGCGCGCGCTCGATCCAAATGTGCCGGTTGGGAGTGTGATGTCACTCGAACAGGCCAGTTGGCAGGCGGCCTGGCGAGGGCATGTTGCGACGGGCATCCTGACGACGGTGGTTGCGATCGCCGTCGCACTCGCCACGATCGGTCTGATGGGGCTCACGGCCTTCGGCGTAGGCCAGCGGCGCCGCGAGTTCGGTATCCGCCTTGCGCTGGGCGCGAGGCCGTCGCAGGTGGTGGCCTTGACGCTCAGGCGCGTGTTTTGGCAGGTGCTGATTGGAATGGCTGCTGGTTCGCTGCTCTCGATTGCGTGGGATCACTTCTTTGAGGAGCAACTCCGCTTCAGTCCGGCTGCCGTCTATGACAATCTCGCCACAACCGCGCTGCTGCTCATCGTGGTCATGCTCG
>JBOGIZ010000816.1:0-5639 GCA_050747805.1 Vicinamibacterales bacterium
GCCCTGGGGCCTGTGCTATTGTCTGACCGTTTCATCCGAGTGCATGGCAACCTGCCCGATCTGCAAAGGTCCGCTGACCGATGATCATCAATGCTCGCGGCGGCGCGGACGCCTTGCCGCCGAGCTCATCGCGAGCGCGTTCGTCGGCGGCATCGGCGCCATCGTGCTGCTGATGGCGTTCGATCCGCGCAACCAAATCACCGACATGGGTTGGCTCACGTTCGCGCTGGGCGCGCTGGCTGGCGTCGGGATCAATCGATTCCTGCGCGTGTGAACACGCTGATCAGGACGTTCGGACGCAGAGAGCGCCGAGCTCGCCGAGGCACGGCGCTCTCCTAGAAAAGACAAAAACTCCGCGTCTTCTGCGCTCTCCGCGTACGTACGTCGTGACTCGCGCTGAGCTGCTGACGCTCCCCTAAAGACGCACACCGCAGCGGACGACAGATTTCTTGCGTGGTCCTTCGGAGGCCCGCGCCGGCGGCAGCTTTCTTGCTATTACGACCGCCTCGAGCGTGGAGGGCGCTTGGAATGTCTGAATTGCAGACGGTATCCACTGAATTTACGCAATCGCGCCCCGCAACGACGGAGCGTGCGCCGCTCGTGCTACTCGCCGATGCCGATGGCGCGTCTCGCGACCATCGTGCTGCGCTGCTGGCGCGCCGCGGATTTCGCGTCGCGATCGCCCGGACCGGATTCGAAGCGATCGTCAAGGCGTCCTGCACACTGCCCGACGTGATTCTGCTCGACGATTCGCTCGGCGACTCGCACGTGCGCGAAACGTGCGAACTGCTGTCCACCTGTCCCGCGACGGCCCACATCCGGATCGTCAGCCTGAAACGCGGTCGTCCGTTGCCGCGTCGGTTGCGCGCGATCGCCCGCTGAGCTCGACGCCTGCCTCGGGTGTTCGATATGGTTTTGGCGTTCGTCGCCGCCAAACCATAGGAGGACACTCGATGCCTCGTTCCCGATCCTGTCTGCTCATCGTCGCGGCGCTCGCTTTGGGCGCTGCCTGCGCTCAGCCGTCGGCTGCCGGCGGCCCGTCATCATCCTCTTCAACATCTTCATCCGCCTCGCTCAGCCCGGCGCCCCCGACTGCGCCTGATCAAGTCGCTCGCGGCAAGTATCTGGTGAGCGCGGTCGGCTGCAACGACTGTCACACGCCAAAGAAGATGGGGCCCGCTGGACCCGAGCCCGACATGAGTCGGATGCTCTCTGGTCAACCCGAGCACGAGAAGCTGCCCGCCCCCAAAGCAACCGGTCCGTGGATCGCCGCCACAACCGGAAACATGACGGCCTGGTCGGGTCCCTGGGGCGTCTCCTTCGCGGCGAACCTGACACCTGATCGGAATACGGGTCTGGGAATCTGGACGGAAGCGATGTTTGTAAAAGCGTTGCGGACGGGCAAGCACATGGGGACATCACGCCCCATCCTGCCGCCGATGCCCTGGCAGGATCTGCGGATGTTGACCGACCAGGACTTGACGGCGATCTTTGCCTACCTCAAGACGATTCCGCCGGTCGCCAATCACGTGCCGGATCCGATCCCGCCGCAGAAGTGAAAGAGAGAACGGGGATGGGACGTCCATCCCCGGCGCGCCTATTTCGCTACTGAGATCGTCGCGATGGCCTTGAGGTCCAGATCCTGCACGGCCTTCGGCAACGGCGCGTAGTAAAGCGCAGCGGCGCCCTGTTGGCCCTCGGTGACCGTGTACTTCAGCATGTCGACGAGCGCGTGTCCTTTCGCTGCGTCCTTCTGATTCTTGAATACGATGATCCAGCTGAACCCGGCGATCGGATAGCTGGCCACGCCCGGCGCGTTGACGAAAACCGCTTTCAGATCGGCGGGCATCTTCGCGGCGGCGCCCGCACCGGCCGCGGCGGCCCCGTCCGAGCTCGGCTCGACGAACTTGCCGGCGGCGTTTTTTAGCAGCGCAGACTTGATGTTGTTCGACTTCGCATATGCCAGCTCGAAGTACCCAATCGTGCCCGGCGTCGTCGTCACCTGGCCCGATACGCCTTCGCTGCCTTTCGCGCCGAGGCCGGTCGGCCATTTCACCGATCCCGCGGCTCCGACCTTCGACTTCCATTCGGGATTCACCGCCGACAGATACGAGGTGAAGATGAACGTCGTGCCGCTGCCTTCCGAGCGGTGCACGACGACGATGGGAAGATTCGGCAGCTTGGTGCCTGGATTGAGCGCCGCAATCTTCGAATCGTTCCAGTTCGTGATCGTCCCCATGTAGATGCCGCTCAGAGTCGCGCCGTCGAGCTTCAGGTTGTCGACGGGCGCGTTGTAGCCGACCGACACGGCGCCCATCGTGACGGGAACATGCACGACCGGACCGCCGGCGGCTTCGGCCGCTTTGGTCTGCTCATCGTTCAACGGATAATCGCTCGCGCCGAAATCCACCGTTCCCGCAATCAGCTGCTGCACGCCGCCACCGCTGCCGATCGACTGGTAGTTGACCTCGATGCCCTGCTGCTTCTGAAGGGAATCGAAGACGCGGCTGAACAGCGGCGTGTCAAACGTGGACCCCGCTCCCTGCAAGCGTACGGCTGCGCTCGTCGTGCCTGCGGATGCCGCGGCCGGCGCGGCGGCGACCGAGGCCGGCGCGGCGGCGGCTGGTGCCGCTTCGTTCGACGCGGAGCTGCCGGTGCACGCCAGCGCGAACAGCGCGACAGTGGTGAACGCGAACCGTGTTGAATTCATCATCATAAGCGCGAGTGTAGTGGACCGGCTGCGACAACCGCGTTAAGCGTGCGTTAAATCCGCGTTAATCCAGGTGAGCGTGCGGTAGCATGGCTCCTCTGGTTTATGGCACGCACCCTCTCAGCCATCGTCGCGGCGATTGCGCTCCTCGTGCTGCCGGTCGCGGCCGGTCAGCCGGCTCAGGGCGCGTTCGCACGCACCGTCGCGTCGCTCTCCGAGCGGGGCGGCTACTTCGATACCGACAATCTCATCTCGAACGAATCGTCGTACCTGCAGGTGATCCCCGCGCTCGAGAAGCGCGGCGTCCGCGGCGGCGCATACGTGGGCGTCGGACCCGACCAGAACTTCACGTATATCGCCGCCACGCGCCCGTCGATTGCGATCATCGTCGACATCCGCCGCGACAATCTGCTGCTGCAGCTGCTCTTCAAGACGCTGTTCCGCGAGTCGGCGACGCGCGTCGAGTATCTTTCGCTGCTCTTCGGGAAGCAGCCTCCAGCGGACGCGGCTGCCTGGCGGGACGCAGCCATCGATCGGATCGCCGGATACATCGATCAGGCGAAGCGCGCGGACGCGGCGGCGCTGTGGACCCGGCTCGAGCGAACGCTCCGCGGCATCGGCGTGCCCCTGTCGGACGCCGACATCCAGACGATCCGGCGCTTTCACGAGAGCTTCGTTGACGCGGGGCTCTCGCTACGCTTCCAGAGCACCGGGCGCGCGCCGCAGCTGCGCTATCCGACGTTTCGCGATCTGCTGCTCGACACGGATGCCTCCGGCGCGCGCAGCAATTTTCTCGGATCGGAGGAGCGCTATCAGTTCGTCCGCGATTTAGAAAATCGCGACCTCGTCATCCCGGTCGTCGGCGATCTTGCGGGACCCTCGGCCGTCGCGGCGATCGGGCATTTCCTGGCGTCGCGCGGCGAACGGGTCAACACGTTCTACGTGTCGAACGTGGAGTTCTACCTCTTTCGGCAGGACGCCTTCCCGCGCTTCATCGCGAACGTGCGCCAGTTGCCGCACGACTCGCACGGCGTCATCGTCCGATCGATCTTCAGCGGCCTCTATGCGCTCGGCGGCGTGCGGCCTGGGGACGACAGCGTCTCGCAGGTCCAGACGATTGACGATCTGCTGTCGGGATACGCCGGCGGGCGCATTCGAATGTATGCGGACTTGATTCGCGCGCGATAGGCGCGAAGCATAGAATCACGCCCTGCGCCGCTTGACGTTCGTGACCGCCGGCTCCCCTACTCCGCCCTCAACGCCTCGACCGGACTGACGGCTGTCGCGCGGACGGCTGGCACGTAGCACGCCAGGAGCGCGATCGCCACCAGGCCGATCGCAACGCCCGCGTACGTGATTGGATCGACCGCGCTCACACCGAACAGCAGCGACCCCATCAGGCGCATCAACGCGACGGCACCCGCAAGTCCGAGCACGGCGCCGACGACGGCGAGCCGCAATCCCTGCCCAAGGAACAGCCGCGTCACCTGCTGCGGACGCGCGCCGAGCGCGACGCGGATCCCGATTTCGCGCCGCCGCTGCGACACCGCGTACGAGATCACGCCGTAGATCCCCGCGACGCCAAGCAGCAGCGCCATCGCGCCGGCGATCGACAGCATGATGAGCGCAAAGGACGTCCGCGCGAGCGACTTTTGGTAGATCTCCTGCAGCGTCCGCACGTTTGCGAGCGGCAGATTTGGATTCATCGACCACACCGCCTGGCCGACGTCTCTCAGCAGGCTGCTCGATCCGGCGCGGCGGCTTCTGATCACGAAAGCTGGCGAACGGCGTATCGAGACGGCATCGCCCTCGAAATCGTGCATGAACGTCGGGAAATATGCCGTCGTGGGAGCCTTCTGATCCACGCCGTCGTCGCGCACGTCCGCGACGACTCCGATGACCTGGCGCCACGGAGTTTTCATGGATTCACGGATGCTGCGCCCAAGGGCGGCGGTAGGGCTTCCCCACAGCTCGCGTGCGAGATTCTCGGACACGAGCGCAACAGGATGCAGCTGATACACGTCGTCCCACGTGAAGTCGCGCCCCGCAAGGAGCGTGCTGCCGAGCGTGTGCAGCAGCCCGGGCGAGATCAGCCTGAATCGCCGCAGCGCAGGCAGCTTCCCTTCTGCGTATTGCTTGTCGTCGGCGTAAATTGGATCGGTCCAGTGCCCGCCATCCATCGGAACGGCGTTCGTCAAGCCGACGGACGTCACGCCTGGAATCGCGGCAATCTTGTCGAGCATGCTCTGTTGCATGCGCATCGTCGCGGCGGCGTCCTTCACGGTCGCCGACGGAATGGTGATGCGCATCGTCAGCACTTCTTCGGGGTGCGTGAAGCCAGGCTGCACGTGGCGAAGCGCCTGGAACGTGCGAATCATCAATCCCGAGCCGACGAGCAGCACCATCGCGAGCGCGATCTGCGCCACGACCAGCACGTTGCGCGCGCGCTGGCGCTCGCGGCTCGAACTCATCGAGCGGCCGCCGGCGCGAAGCTCGGTCGCGACGCGCGGCCGCGCGTACTTCGCGATCAGGACGCTGCCAAACAGCACACCGGCGACAATCGACAGGACCAGTGAGAACAACAGGACCGGGCCGTCGATGCCGATCTCGCTCACGCGCGGGAGATTCGCCGGCGCGAGGGCAATGAGCAGCCGGACGCCGCCGTACGCGAGACCGAGCCCGACGATGCCGCCGCAAAGGCCGAGGATCACACTCTCGGTCATCAGCTCGCGCCCGATGCGCGCCCATCCGGCGCCGAGCGCGGCGCGGATGGCCAGTTCCTGCTGGCGGCCGTCGGTGCGCACGAGCAGCAGGTTCGCGACGTTCGCGCAGGCAATGAGCAACACGATCCCGATCGTGCCCATCAGGACCCACAGCACACTGCCGACATCGCCCACTATCTCGTCTTTCAGTGGGCGCAGTGCGGGTG
>JBOGIZ010000817.1:0-7616 GCA_050747805.1 Vicinamibacterales bacterium
CGTCAGAACAATCTGAAGGACATCGACGTCGATTTCCCGCTGGGAGTGCTGATCGCGGTGACGGGGGTCAGCGGCTCGGGCAAGTCCACGCTCGTGAACGAGATCCTGTACCGCGCGCTGGCGCGTACGCTGTACCGTGCCGCCGACGAGCCTGGGGCGCACACGGCGATTGAAGGGATCGAACAGATCGACAAGGTGATCCAGATCGATCAGTCGCCGATCGGCCGGACGCCGCGCTCGAATCCCGCCACCTATACCGGTCTCTTCACGTTCATTCGCGATCTGTTCGCGATGCTGTCCGATGCCCGGACACGCGGTTTCCGGCCCGGACGCTTTTCGTTCAATGTGAAGGGCGGTCGCTGCGAAAGCTGCCAGGGCGACGGCGTGATCGCGATCGAGATGCACTTTCTGCCGAACGTGTACGTGACGTGTGAGCAGTGCAAGGGCCGGCGCTACAATCGCGAGACGCTAGAGATCAAATACCGCGGGAAGTCCATCGCGGACGTGCTCGAGCTCACCGTCGACCAAGCGCTGCCGCTACTCGAGAACTTCCCGCCGATCGCCAACAAGCTGCGCACCCTGCAGGACGTCGGCCTCGGCTACATCAAACTGGGACAATCGGCAACGACGTTGAGCGGCGGGGAAGCGCAGCGCGTGAAACTGGCGAAGGAGCTCTCGCGCCGCGGCACCGGTCGCACGCTCTACATTCTCGACGAACCAACGACGGGCCTCCACTTCGCGGACACCCACAAGCTGCTCGACGTGCTGAACAAGCTGGTCGACCAGGGCAACACCGTCGTCGTGATCGAGCACAACCTCGATGTCATCAAGTCGGCGGACCACGTGATCGATCTTGGGCCGGAAGGGGGCGCAGCCGGCGGCCGGCTCGTGGCCCATGGCACTCCTGAAGTCGTCGCGCGGAGCCGAGAATCCTTCACAGGACGTTTTCTTGCCGACATCCTCGGTTCGCCTCACGCGGCCGCATAGCGCCCCGACCCGGAAAAGGTGCCAGCCGCCTTTTTCTCGAAAGGGTGTCAGCCACCTTTTTGGCGGGGTGGGACTCGACGGCGCGAACAGATGTGGTAGAATGGCCACACTTTATGGCGTTCGGCCTGTGGCCGTTGCGCCACAATTTTGCGGCTCTTTCGTCCGATCTAGCGTGTCTGGTGTCGTCCAAGTCCATCTAGTTGAGTCAGTTGGAGTTCTTTTCACCCAGAAGTCGCCGCTGGCAATCGGTTTGCTGACCTCGGTGTGGCCTCCCCCACCCGAAATGAACCGATGAGCCCGCAGCGCACTCTCCGCCGACCCGTGTCATGCACCGGTATCGGCCTTCATTCCGGCAATAAGGTCACGCTTTCGCTGAGGCCCGCGCCGGCGGACTACGGGATTCGATTCCAGCGCTCGGATCTGGGAGGTCTGGAGATTCCCGCAACCGTGACGCACCTTGGCGGGATTCAGTACGCGACCGGACTGACGCGCGAGGCGGTGTCGGTCGAAACGGTCGAGCATCTGCTGGCCGCCCTCACGGCGCTCGGCATCGACAATGTCATTGTCGAGCTGAATACACCTGAGGTACCCATCATGGACGGCAGCGCCGCGCCGTTCGTCTATTTGATTCTGAACGAAGCCGGTGTCAAACGGCTGGCGGCGCCGAGGAAATACCTGAAGGTCCTGCGTCCGATCTCGCTCAGCCAGGGCGACAAGCGCATTGCGCTCTATCCCTCCGATCACTTCAAGGTGACCTACAGCATCAGCTTCGACCATCCGCTCATCCGCCACCAGTCGCGCACCATGAAAATCACCGACGAGAGCTTCGTCGAGGACATCGCGCCGGCGCGGACGTTCGGATTTCTCAAAGAAGTCGAGATGCTGCGGCAGCGCGGTCTGGCGCTCGGCGGTTCGCTCGACAACGCCATCGTGCTCGGAGAGACCGGCGTCCTCAATAACGCCATGCGGTTCGAGGACGAGTTCGTCCGCCACAAGATTCTCGACGTCATCGGCGATCTCTCGCTCGTGGGCTATCCGGTCATCGGCCACCTCGTGGCGCATCGCGGCGGCCACGCACTGCACACCGCGTTTGCCGCGCGCATCCTGGAAGAAATCGACGCCTGGCGAGTCGTCGAGGACCAGCCGGAGGCCGTCGGCGCCGGTCATCCCCGGACCGCTCCGGCGGTCGGCAAAGCTACCCGCTTCGCAAATTAGTGGCAGGCTAGCGGCGGATTCCCGGAACCATCCCCGGTTCCGTGACGACCACGATTTCGCGTGGCTGTCATGATACGGCTGCTCGGATTTCACCGAGCGAGGCGGAATAAACCCGGAGTCTATTTCTTCGTGAGCTTTCGGACGTACGCGCCCAGGCGCTCGTTCTCGTACGAGACGATGTTGAGAAAGAGGCTTTCGGAGAGATAGTGGCGGCGTTCGTCCTCGGTCATCTGTCCGATGACGTGCTGGATTTCGCGGGCCATGTCTTCGAAGCTCGATTGCAGTTCGTGCTTCGCCGAAATCTCCTTGTAGAGCGCCTCGAGCACCGTCAGCAAGTCGCCGTCGAGCGAAAGCGCGGCGCCCGTCGTCAATCTGATGCTGCGCATGTCAGGCTCCAAAGCTCTTGACCGCGGACGGCTCGTCGGGGTGCACCTCGATGAAGTTCTGCGCACCGGTCATCGTGAGCATCGTCTCGACGCGCTTCTGGACGCCCGCAAGCTTCAGCGCTCCGCCGGCGGCGTTCGCCTGCCGATACAAATCCATCAGGCAGCCGATCGTCGCGCTGTCGACATAGCCGACCGCCGACAGGTCGACGACGACGCGGCGTTCGCCCGAGGCGATCAGCTTCTGCACGGCGGATGAAAATTCCGACAGTAGCGGGTACATCAGCCGAGATTCTCCGACGCGTACGACAGCCACGTCGTTCGCGCGCTCGGTCGTAATATTCATTCGGACACTCCCGTGCGCCGGATCGCGCAGCGCCTGCGCGGACGGACCGGCTGATGGTCCTGCAGCCGCCGGAGCTGCTCGGCCAGCTCGATCCGGCCGCGGTTGATGCGTGACTTCACGGTGCCTTCCGGCAGGGCGAGGCGATCGGCAATTTCCTGATACGACAGCTCCTGCAGGTCGCGCAGGACCACGGCGGTTCGGAGCGTTACGGGCAGCGCGTCGAGCGCCACCCGAAGCTGCGCCTTGAGATCCTGATGCTCGGCCAGCGCCTGCGGACTGCGCTCGTGCGTCGCGGGCTGCAGGTTCGCCGCGTCGACGTCGCGCGCGATCGTCTGTCGCTCTTTCCGCACGCTGCGGTAGTGATCGATGCAGAGGTTTCTGCTGATGCTGATGATCCAGGTCTGGAAGTTCGCCCGTCGATCGAACGTGTGCAACGCCTTGAAGATCTTCAGGAAGATGTCTTGCGTCAGATCTTCCGCTTCGTCGTGTCGGCCGACGAACTTGTACGCAACGTTGAAAACCTTGCGCCAGTTCTGCCGGACGATGGCTTCCCAGGCGGTCTGATCGCCGGCGAGGCACTGCGCGATGAGGCTGTCAGGCGTCGCGGGCTGTGCGGCCGCGGAATCAGCAGACATTCACCTTTGTTTGATATCTTACACTCTTTTCTCGATGTATCCGTGATCGGATTCTACAGACAGGACGCCGCGCTCGTGTGCGACGGCATGCCGCTCGAGCGCCTCGCCGACGCGCACCACACGCCGCTGTACGTGTACAGCGCCGCGACGGTCGCCGCGCGCTATCGCGCGATCGACGATGCGTTCAGCGGCTATCCGCACGCGGTCCACTACGCGCTCAAAGCCAACTCGACGCTCGCAATTGCGCGCCTGCTGCGGGGACTGGGGAGCCGCGCCGACGCGAATTCGGTCGGCGAGATCGATGTCGCGCTCCGGGCCGGTTTCACGCCGGACGAGATCGTGTTTACCGGCGTCGGGAAGACCGAGGCCGAGCTCGCCCGCGCGATCGATTGGAGGGTTCACGCGATCAATGCCGAGTCGGCCGGCGAAGTGGATCGGATCGATGCGCTGTCGCGCTCGCGCGGCGCACGCACCTCCATCGCGCTGCGCGTGAATCCCGACGTCGACGCGCACTCCCATCCGCACATCTCCACCGGCCGCCGCATCAACAAGTTCGGCATTCCGATCGACGAGGTCGCCGATCTCTGCCGCCGCGCACGCTCGATGGCAGGCGTGCGGATCGTCGGACTGCACGCGCACGTCGGATCGCAGATCACCGACCTCGCGCCGCTCGTGGCGACCGCGCGCGCGCTGGTCTCGCTCGCCGACGCGCTTCGTGCTGACGGCATCGCGATCGAACATCTCGACCTTGGGGGCGGCCTCGGCGTCTCATACGACGGCCGTGCCGTGCCGGAGGCAGCCGACTATGCGGCGGCGATTCTGCCGATCGTGAGGGAGAGCGGACGGATGCTCGTGCTGGAGCCGGGACGTCAGATCGTCGCTCCGGCCGGCGTGCTGCTGACGCGCGTCGTGGACGTCAAAGCGCAGCCGGGCGGCAAACTGTTCGTCGTCATGGACGCCGGCATGACCGAATTGATCCGGCCGATGCTGTACGACGCGTTTCATCGCATCGAGCCGGTTCGATCCTCCGCCGCGGCGCCCGTTGTGTGCGATATCGTCGGGCCATTGTGCGAGACGAGCGATACGCTCGGACGCGATCGCACATTGCCACGGCCCGCGCCGGGGGATCTCTACGCCATTCTCGACGCCGGCGCGTACGGGTCGGCGATGGCATCGAATTACAATCGCCGGCTGCTGCCCGCGGAAGTCATGGTCGAGCACGGCGACGCTCGCCTCATTCGCCGTCGTCAGACGCTCGACGATCTGCTGCGCCTGGAGGTGTGAGTGTCAGGCGTGCTGATTGCCTTCGAGGGTCTGGATCAGAGCGGAAAACAAACGCAGGCCGAGCGCCTGCAGGCGCACGCGCAGACGTCCGGACGATCGGCGCATCTCATCGGGTTTCCGGAGTACGAGACCGCCATCGGCAAGGAGATCTCCGAGGGCCTTCACGGCGGCCGGGATTACGGTCCCGACGTGATGCAGCTCCTGTACGTCGCCAATCGGTACGAGAAGAAGCCGCAGATCGTCGAATGGCTTCGCGGCGGCGCCGTCGTGATCTGCGATCGCTACACCGCGTCGAGTGTCGCGTACGGCGAAGCGCACGGGCTCGATCCCGCGTGGCTGACGGACATACAGCGATTCCTGCCGAGACCGGACCTGACCGTGCTGCTCGATATTGCGCCCGCCGATGCCGTGCGGCGGAAGGCGTCGAACCGCGACAAGTACGAGCGTGACCTGGCCCTGCTGTCGCGCGTTCGTCGCAGTTATCTGCGGCAGGCGGAAGCCGAAGGATGGCTGCGGCTCGACGGCGCGCGCCCGAAGGATGTCGTCGCGTCGGACGTCATCGCGGGCGCCGCGTCATGGCTCGGGCGGCCGTAAGCGCGCGAACGTCGCGGGCGCCAGCCGCCAGGAGCGGCGCCGCGCACGCGTTCAGCGTCGCGCCAGTCGTGCTCACATCATCCACGATCACGACCACGCGATCGGCTACGGCCTGTGGCGCCGAGCAGGCGAACGCGCCGCGTACGTTCGCATGGCGTCGCGGCGCAGGCAGATCGGCTTGCGGCGGAGTCCGGCGCGTCCGCCGCAGCGCGTCGTGCCACGGCATGCCGATGTGCCGGGCGAGTTCGCGCGCCTGATTGAATCCGCGGCGGCGCTCTCGTGCGGGATGGAGCGGGACGGGCACGACGAGATCGGCGTCCCGCAGGATATCGGCGCCGGCCTCCCGCATGCGGGCTGCGAGCGGCCGCGCGATCGTCGGCCGCGAGTCGTATTTCATCGCCTGGACAATCGCGCGGAGGCCGCCCTCATATGGTCCGACGGCGCGCGCGAGCGCGATCAGCCTAGGGCCCCGCCGGCACCGAGGGCACATCGCCAGCTCCAGACTCAGCGTCCGCCAGCTCGGAAGGGCGTCGCCGCAGGCGTTGCAGAAAGGCGGTGTCAACGGAACGATCGATGCCCAGCACGGCTCGCAGACAGCGCCTCGCGTGGGCGCCTCCAGCGGCCGCTCGCACGCGGCGCACACCGGCGCGATCAGGACGGTGAGCGCGCCGTCGGCGAACTGACGCAGCCAACGTCCGATTTCCAACTACCGCCTCCACAAGGCGGCAGGGAGCCGGGATGTCGGTGGCGAGGACGCCTTGCGGAGTTGGACGCAGTGGAGTTGGGAGCCCGCTACTCGTCTGTGATTTCGCTTCGTTCCGCGTCGCCCCAGAGCCGCTCGAGCGAGTAGAACGCGCGCGTCTGCGGCGTGAAGATGTGGACGACGAACGTGAAGAAGTCCATCAGGACCCACCCGGCCCGGTCGTATCCCTCGATGTGCGCCGGCCGCACCTTCACGGCGCGCAGCGACTCCTCGACCGCGTCGGCGATCGCCTGCACCTGGCGCTGATTGTTGCCGGAGCACAGCAGGAAAAAGTCCGTGAATGCGGGCGTGCCGCGCAGATCGAGCACGACGACATCCGACGCCTTTTTCTCCAGCGCCGCGCGCGCCGCGCGCATGATGTCGCCGCTCAAACGCTTCTTGCCCGAGGGCGTTCGCCGTTTCTCAGTCTTGGCCATGCAACTGAATTGCCGCCGCGCCGGATGCATACAGTCCGTGCTGACGGATGTGGGTTTCTACGAGAGGCGGTACAAGGCTGGCGATGGATGCGCCTTCGGCGAGGCGCGCCCGCACTTCGGTGGACGACACGTCTGGCGTACCGGCATCGAGCAGAAAAACCGAGGGATCGCCGGTGGACGGCGCCGCGCTCGCCGCGGCCCTCATGCGCGGTGCGAGATCGGGAAGGCGCGAGGTGAGACGGTCGATAGACGAGCGCGGCCGCGACACGACGACGAAGTTCGCGAGATCCAGAACGTCAGGATACCGCTTCCAGGTGGCAATTTCCGCAAAGGCATCGGCTCCGGTAATGAAAAAAATCTGCAACGCACCGACGCCGCGCGCATGCAGTCTCGTCAAGGTTTCAGCCGTATACGACGGGCCCTCTGCGCGCAACTCGTCGTCGCTCGCGGCCAGGTGGAGGAGTCCGGATACGGCCAGCGCGGTCATCGCGAAGCGGTGGAACACCGACGCGATCGGCTGCATGGGTCGATGCGGCGGGATTCGGGAAGGCATGATCAGGATGCGAGAGAGATCGAACGCGTCTCGCGCCGCGACTGCCGCCGCGACATGGCCATTGTGGATGGGATCGAAGGTACCGCCGAGGATGCCGATGCGAGGAGCCTGACGTGACCCGTGAGCCGCGGCCGTGTTCACGACTGGCGTTCCGACGTGTGAGACGCAAGTCGAGGATCGTCCTGGGCCGCCTCCGGCCGCGCGCTGCGCTGCTCGGCGAGCACCAGCTGCGCCCAGATCGCCTCGAGCAGCGGCGGAAGGCCTTCGCCGGTCACTGCGGAAATCGGAAAGAGCTGAATGCCTTGCGCCGCAACGTGATCGCGCAGCCGCGCGAGGCGCGAGGGATCGTCGAGCGCATCGATCTTGTTTGCCGCGGCGATCGCCGGCTTGTCCTGCAGACGTTCACCCGCTGCATCGCGGCCCGGAAAGAGCGCCAGCTC
>JBOGIZ010000818.1:0-1505 GCA_050747805.1 Vicinamibacterales bacterium
ACCCCGATTCTTCCAGAAGAAAACGATGGAGCGCTGTTGTCGCCGCGACGTCCGCTGACGACCGAGCGGCGCCGGGCCGCAGACGGCCGACCACCTGCAGCCACAGGTATTGAACTTGATCGGCAACAGGATCGCGTTGTTGAATCTGCGGCTGCCATTCGAGCGGCGTCCACAGGTCCGGCCGGCGAAGGCGCACGCCGAAGAACGATGCGGGCATCACGCCGACGATCGTGACCGGCAGCCGATTCACGATCAGGTCCTCTCCGATCACAGTCGGGCTGGCGTTGAGTCGGGTACGCCAGAAATGCTCGCCCACGACAACGACGGGAGCCGCGCCGGGGCGATCATCGGAAGCCGTGAGCGCGCGCCCGAGCAGCGGCCGCACCCGCATCACATCGAAGAAGTTTCCCGAAACAAGATCGGTCTGTCCCGCGCCGGGTGCGCTGCCGGTCGCGAGGCGAATGGAGACGTCATCGTAGCTGCCGGAGAACGCCGCGACATCCTCAAACGGCAGATGCGCGGCGCGGAACATCTCAACATTGCGCGACGAGAATGCGCGCCAGTCGCCGGCTGGAATTTCACAGCACTCGGAGCCGACCAACAGGTTCCGGCTGAAGAGCACGAGCTGTTCGGGATGGTCAACGGGCAGCGGCCGCAAGAAGATCGTCTCGACCAGAGAAAAGATCGCCGTCGTGCCGCCGATGCCAAGCGCCAGTGTCAGGACAGCGGTCAGCGTGAATCCCGGCGCCTTACGCATGCCGCGGAACGCATACGCCACGTCCTGCCACGTCGAGTCGAGCCAGCGCCAGATCCACACGTCGCGGGCCTCTTCGCGCGCGAGCGTCACGTTGCCGATCTGCCGCCGGCTCTGACGCGCCGCGTCGCCCGGACGCACCCCCTTCGCTTCGAGCGCGCGCTGGATTTCCGCGCGATGAAACTCGAGCTCCTCGCGCATGTCGGCGTCGAACCGGCGCCACCGGATCCACAAGCTCAGCCGTCGCAGGACGTTCATCCGATCTCCCATCGACAGACGATGGGAGAATACGCCCCTTCCACGACGTCCGTCAAGCGTCGGCTGTTCAGCATTCGTCATTCAGCGTTCAGCATTGACAAGCGGGAGCGCTTTGCGCCATTCTCCCATCGTTAGACGATGGGTATCACCAATCAGCCGCCTGACCTTCTCCCCGGCACCCTCGACATGCTGATCCTCCGCGCGCTCGCGGCCGGGCCGCTCCATGGCTACGGCATCGCCGAGCGCCTGCGCATCGTCTCGAAAGAGGTGCTGCAGGTCGGCGAAAGCTCGCTCTACCCTGCGCTGCAGCGATTGCTGCTGAACGGCTGGGTGAAGGCGGAGTGGGGACTGTCCGACAACAACCTGCGCGCGCGCTACTACACGGTGACCGCGGCGGGACGCAAGCGCCTGGAGTCGGAACGCGAGGAGTTCGAGCGCCTCGTGTCGGCGATTCAGCGAGTGCTGCAGATGGCGTAGGGCGGAGTGCGGGGGG
>JBOGIZ010000819.1:0-5094 GCA_050747805.1 Vicinamibacterales bacterium
TGTCGGTCTGCGCGTCTATGGCCATCGCTACCCCGCCAGCTCGCGACAATCCTGCTCGGACAGTCAGCTGGTCGTGCCGATCGAGAAGGTGGACCGCGCGAAGATTCTATCCACCGCCTCGGCGCTCTACCCGCGGGGCGAGACGCCGCTCGTCAGCTCCGTCCTGCAGACGATGGACGACCTGCACGCGGCCGGATCGGGATCCGTGATTTTGATCACGGACGGCGAAGAGAGCTGCCACGGCAACCTTCAGGACGCGGCCGCCAAGCTGAAAGCGTCGAACATCGGCGTCACGCTCAGCATCATCGGGTTCACGCTGACGGGGAAGCAGGTGGCGGCGCAGCTCGGGTCGCTCGCGGGCGCGACGGGAGGCCGGTTCTACAGCGCGCAGAACGGCGACCAGCTCTCGCGGGCGCTGATGCTGGCGTCGATGCCGCACGTGCCGTTCGAAGTGATCGACGCGGCTGGCCGGACGGTGGTCTCGGGCGAAACCAGCGATCTTGGCCAGGAACTGCCGCCGGGGACGTACCGCGTCAGGGTCCATATCGGCGGCCAGGATCTCGAAGCGCCGGCGACGATCGTTCCGAACAAATCGACCGTCCTGCGGATCGGCCTCGAGGGGGACACGTTCGTGATGAAGTAATCTGCTGAGGCGCATCACAGCCCATTGCTGTTCTGTCCGTCGATATGTCACGTACCGAGCGGCGCACTGCCGAGGAGGCGACAATGAGCTTCACGAACACGGTGAAGAGCGGCCGGATCCGACTGTTGTTCACCGCCGCCATCATCTCCGGATCGCTGGCGTCGATTTTCGCGAGCGTCCGTGACTCAGGCATAGCGCCGGGCGCACCAGCCCCGCAGCAGCCGGCGTCGAGCGCCCTCTCCGCCAAAGGTCTCGCGCCGCAGCCCGGTCCGGCGTACGCGCTGATCCTCGGCCCGTCGTCGATCGACGATGGCTTGACGCAGTCCGCGGCCACCGGGCATGCCGTGGCAAATGCCCTGAACGCCGTGACCGATATGTTTGGATCAACGAAGCCGGCGAATTCGCCACCAGCGTCCTCGGGGCCTGTCTCGGCCGCCAAGAATCTCGACGCGTCCATGCCGACATCTGAGTACGACCTCGCACAACTGGCGAAAACGCTTCCAGGCGATCCGGATGCGCTGTATCGGTTCGTCACCGATCGCATCGGGCTGGACGGATACGACGGCGTCATGCGCGGTCCGCTGGTGACATGGATGAGCCGCGCGGGAGGTCCGACGGACAAGACGGTGCTGCTCGCGTGGTTGTTCGTCACCAAGAACATTCCGTATCAGTTCGTGCGAGGATCGCTGTCCGCCGAGGACCGCGTCCAGATCGCCAAGGCGGCGTCGTCTCCCACGCCTGCAGCGGCCGTCGACCCAAAGGCCGCGGCATACACGACCGCGCTGTCGAAGGATGGCGACGCGTTCGCCAGGTGGGCTCACGGGTTGCTCGCCGCAAAGAGCGTCCAGCTTGGTGACGCCAGGACGCCGGCAGATCGTCTGAGTCCCCGTCACTACTGGATTCAAATATCGCGCAACGGCACGATCGTCGATCTCGATCCGACCATTCCCGGATCCCGCCCGGGCTCTCACCTTGCCTCGATCGATCCGTCGTTCAAGCCGACGGCAGCACTTCCGAAAGACGAATGGCATTACCTGCAGATCAGGGTGACCGCGTCATTCGCGAACAATACGTCCAAGACGCTCATCGATCACACGGACACGGTACCCAATCTCGCATACACGCCGATTCACCTCGTATTTGCGCCGTCGGGCTCGGCAGATCCGCTGCAGCCTGGCGCCGCGACCGCGTTCGAGGTCGGCCTGCAGATCGGATCCGCCGTCTCCGCGCAGTCCCACCTCGACCTCGGCAGCGGACCAACCGCCGTACAGTCGGTCGTCATCGATGTGCGCCGAACGGGACCGGACGGCGCGATCATCGAGGTCGCGCGCCGATCATTGATCGACGCGCACACGGCTTCCGCCGATCGGCCGTACCGTCTTGCAGGCATGACGACGATGATCGTGGCGCCTGGACGCGGGGCGATGGCGTTCGCGACACACATGCAGTTCCATGCGCTGCAACAGATCACGCAAGACGCCGCTGACGCGCGCGCCGGCGCGGCGCCTGCCCCGCATCCGTGGTATCCAATCCGGATCATCGACTACTACCGCCGCGACGATGCCATGGCGGACGCGCTCGCGGCGGGCAGCGGCGCGCGGCTCTATCGCGACCGGCCCAACGTGATGATGCTGCGCACGACCTTCGCGCGAAACGGCACCGGCACGGTTGCCGTCACGGCGTTCGACATCGCCGACAACGGCATGGGCAGCACGGCGGCGCAGCGCGACGCTGTCGTCACGGAGAATATGATCCGGGGTTACGCTGACACGAAGATCGAACACGACGTCCTTGAAGCGCCTTCAGATGCCGGAACGATCGCGGTCTTTGCGGCCGCCAACGCACAGAAGGTTCCGCCGTCCGTCGTCACGCAGGCGCCACAAGCGGCCGATGTCCTTCACGATGGACTCGATCAGACGGTCGCAGCAGGGCAGGTCGCGATCGGCCCTTTGAATCCTGTGACGGTCAATGGACGCGCGCTGTACGGGTGGTGGGCGATCGATCCGAGAACCGGCAACACGGTCGGACGGATGACGGGCGGCGGCGGACAGGATCTCGCCGAAGAGAGCGTCACCATCAATACGATCTCGCGCGCGTATACCTTGTATGGACAGCTGCAAACGGGCGCTCAGTGTATCAAGTCCGGTTTCGGATCCGTGGGTTGCATGGCCGCCGCCTGCGCATCGATTGCGAGTTACATCTTCGGCGGTGGCACCATGGGGCAGCTGGCGATGAACTACGCCGCTGGGGAGATCGCGACGGCGGGGTGCAATGCGGGCTTTGGCGTTAAATGAACGGGCGACGAGGCGTCATTCGTCACGATCACGCACACGCGTGAACATCACAGTTTTTCCCTCAATCGAGATCCATAGCCGGTCGCCGTCCAACCAGGCATCGACGGGCTCCAGCACTCCCGTCGCGTCCGTCAGCAGACGTCCTTGCGCGTCGACCGTCCAGTGCCCGGTCCGCTGAGCTGCCGTCGTGACGAGCGTCGCGGCACCATCGCGGCCGAATGTGACCGTCATCAACGGGTTCGCCCACGATCCGTATAGCGCGTCGGCCGTCAGATGGGCCGTCGCGCCCGGACCGATTGGCGGACCGTGTACCGCATCGGCAAGCGCCGCCCCGCGCGCGCGGGCCTCGGCCAGAGCCACGGGGTCGTGGCTGTGGAGCGCGCCGATCAGGCTCGCGACAATCTGTCGTGCCGCATCCGGCCCGGCAGGAAGCGGCGGATCCGGCAGACGCTCGAGATTCACGACGCGGCGGCTGCGCGGCAGGAAATACACTCGAACGATGCCGGCGTCCGGCGCCGCATCGTAGCCGCGGCGCGACACTTCCAGGCGGTGGCGGTCGACGTCGAAGTAGTACGAACTCCAGGTGCGTCCCTGGACGAGGCGCTTCGCGATTGCGCCTTCAACGGATTCGACGCGTCCGTCGCGCAGATCGGCAGAGAGCGCATCGTGATTCGCGATCGTGAGGATCACCGGGATGAGCGCAAGACTGGCGGCGCCGACAATCCGGCGGGCTACCGTTTTCGATGGCGGTCCATCCGCGATCAGGAGAACTGTGCCGATGGCGCCGGCGACGTAGGCAAAACTCCGTTTGTTCTTGCGGCGCTCACGCGCGATCTCCTGCCACCCTCGGAGCTGCGCGTCGCTCAGGCGTCCGTTCCGGTTCGCCGGCAGCGCATCCTGCGGAAATGGTCCTGAAGAGGCTGTCGCGCCGGCAGACTGAGTACAGAACACGTAGAGCATCAGCAGGACGATCGCCGGCGAGGGACGGCGGTGTGCTGGCATCAGTAGCTTCGCGATTTAGTGTAGTCCTCTCCGCGGTCCGCGGCGAGTTTTCTGCGGCAAGCCCAGATCGTCGAGCACGCGCTCGTCGTCGCGCCAGTCGGCCTTCACTTTGACCCGCAGATCGAGATACACCTTGCACTCGAAAAACCGCTCGAGATCCTGGCGCGCCTCCGTGCCGATCTGCTTGATCATGGATCCGGCCCGCCCGATCACGATCGGCTTCTGCGATTCCTGCTCGACGAGAATCGTGCAAAAGAGCCGCAGCAGCCCGCCGGGGCGGTCGGGTTCCTCGAACTGATCGACGACGACCGCCGTTGAAAACGGCAGCTCGTCGCGTGTGTGCTGCAGCACCTTCTCGCGCACCGTCTCTGCCGCGAGCACGCGCTCGGGCTGATCGGTCAGAAAGTCTTCCGGATAGAGCGGAGGCCCTTCGGGCAGTCGGACGAGCAGTTCGCGCTCGAGCGCAGCAACGCCGTCGCCGGTCGCGGCGGACACCGGCACGATCGCGGCGAACTCCCGCCACGCTTGTAGCCGATCGATGAGCGGCAGCAGCCGCGGCTTCGCCACGAGATCGATCTTGTTGAGCACGAGCACGACAGGCACCGCGACCTTCGCGAGCAGGCGCGTGACGTACTCGTCGCCGTGCCCTGTCGCGCTCGACGCGTCGTGCACGAACAGCACCGCATCGACCTCTCTCAGCGTGTCCACCGCGGCGTCGACCATCCGGACGTTCATCCGATGCAGCGGCCTGTGGATGCCCGGCGTGTCGACGAACACGATCTGTCCCGCTTCGGTCTCGCCTGCGTCGTTCCGCGGTGCCACGCCGTAATTCTTGACGCCGAGAATCCGCGTCCTCGTCGTCTGCGGCTTGTCCGAGACGATCGCGATCTTCTCGCCGACCATGCGATTGAGGAGTGTGGATTTTCCCGCGTTGGGACGTCCGACAATCGCGACAGTGCCGCTGCGCATTCAGTGGCTCGAGATCGGCGTGAGCTTGCGGAAGCGGACCTTGTGAATGCGGCGGCGCTCCGCCTCGAGCACGTCCACCGCCATGCCATCGAGCTCGAAGGTCTCGCCGACCGCTGGCACCCGCCCGAGCCGCGCGAGCAGATATCCGCCCACGGTCTCGAAGCCTTCCGGTTCGACTTCGAGCCC
>JBOGIZ010000820.1:0-1788 GCA_050747805.1 Vicinamibacterales bacterium
GCGCCCTCTGCTCTCCGCGCCCTCTGCGCGAGATCTTTCCGTAGCGCCCTCGTGTACAATGGAAGCGCTTGTCCACCAACACGTTCCGGCTGCAGTACATCGCAAAGGCGGCTGTTGGCGTCCCCCGCGACTTGATGAACACGTTCGTCAGCGCGAAGCTCCACGCCATCCGGCCGACGGTGCTCATCTACAACTGCACGTGGGTGTGTGATGCGCGCTGCACGATGTGCAGCAACTGGAAGTGGGGCGACCGCAAGTCCGACATGACGCTCGACCAGCTCGAGCCAGTCCTGACCAGCCCGTTCTGGGGAGCGGTCGAGAATCTCAACATCTCAGGCGGCGAGCCGACGACGCGCAATGACTTGCCCGAGATGGTCGAGATGTTTCATCGACATCTGCCCCGGCTCAGAAAAATTGGCATCAATACGACCGGCCTGACCCCTGGCCGGGCGATCCCGATGCTGACGCGTATTGTTGAATTCTGCGCGGCGCACGACCTGCTGGTGAGCATTCGCGTGTCGCTCGACGGGATCGGCGACGTCCACAACCAGGTCCGCGCGGTCAAGAATGGTTTCGACAAGGCGTCGAAAACCATCGAAGCCATGCAGGCGCTCGCGGCCGCCCGTCCGAACTTCCAGTTCGGCATCGCCTCGACGATTTTCGCGACGAATCTGCAGGACGCCGACAACATCCTGACCTGGGCGCGCACCAAGAACCTCGACGTCGTCTTCAATATGCTCCGGTTCACGGACGCGATGCTGCACAACCGGGAGCTCGAGGAGAAGATCGGGTTCGGCGCGCGTGAGGAAGATTTCATGCGCAAGTTCTTCCTCGACCGCGTCAAAGAGGAATCCGTCCTCAGCGGCCAGGCATTCATGTATCTGCACTATGCCGACATGATCGCCAACGGCTATCACCGGACGATGCCGTGCCCGTTCCAGCGGCAGGGTCTACTGCTCAATCCGAACGGCGATCTGCACTACTGCGAGAATTCCCAGAAGATCGGCAACGTGCTGGATGACTCCGCCGAGTCGCTGTACTTCAAGGCCGATAATCTCGAGCACCGACAGCACATTCAGGACGAAGTCTGTCCGACCTGTCTCAGTCCGTGTCAGGTCAACGTCGGCGCGATGAAGCAGTTCGTGCCGTACGTGAAGTTCCTCAATCGCGCTCGGCGGATCAAGAAGGATACGACGCGGCATCTCGAGACGATGCCTGAATCTGTTGGGCGGTAAACTCGTCCGGCTGACCGTCGCCCTCGGGCTCACCGGTCTCGTCCTCTACTGGTCGCATCCTCGCCACATTCTCGCCGCGGCGGCCGGCGCCGACGTTCGATGGATCGCCGCCGCGCTCGGCCTGGTCCTGATCGATCGATCGCTGATGGCGATGCGGTGGATCGACCTCCTCGTCGCGCTCGCGCCCGGAACGCGTCCTTCGCTGCGCGTCGTGCTCACGATATTCTTCGAGAGCTCCTTCGTCAGCAATTTCGTTCCGAGCGTCGCCTCCGACATGTATCGCGCGTACGCGCTCTCCCGATGCGACGTGCATCTCGCGGAATCGACCGCGTCGGTGCTCATGGATCGCGCCCTGGGGGTCCTGTCGGTTGTGATCGTTGGCGGAGCAGCGGTGCCGTTCGCGTCGGATATCGCCGAACGCGCGCAACTCTCGCTCTGGCTGGGCATCATCTTCGTCGTGTGCGCCGTCGCCGCGGCGGTCGTGTTCAGCGAGCGTGCCGCCGGCCGCGTGCGCGCCATGAGCGCGCTCATCCCAATCGCCGTGCTGCAGCGC
>JBOGIZ010000821.1:0-12201 GCA_050747805.1 Vicinamibacterales bacterium
AGACAGGGTTGCGCACCGGAAGCAGCAGCCGCGGCTCCTGAAAGACGATCTGATAGTTGCCGGCGAGCGTACGGGTTTTCCGCCGCGTTTCGGTGATCGCGTCGCGCGGCGGCCGGTCATACGCCACGGCGTGCTCGTCGAACACGACACGTCGTCCCGCAAGCACGGCGCGCATCGGTGCGAGCACGTCGTCGAGCAGAGCGGAGGCGGGCAGGGGCGTCCACAGTGAGCGGCGTAACGCATAAATCGCGCCCGTTGCGCCGAGCGTGGACCACACCCGGCTTTCGTTGCGCCGCAGCCATTTCTCGTATTGCCAGTAGAGGCCGATGCCGTCTCCGACGTCAGACGCAGCGACGGAAGGCTGTTCCCGCTCGAGCACCAGTTCGCCTGTGGCGCCGCCGACCGCGGAGTCCGCAAAATTCAACAGCAGTTGGATCAGCGCGCCGGGCGCGAACCGCTGCCGGGCGTCGGTGAACACCAGCACGTCGCCGCGCGCTTCCATGACCCCGGCGTTGAGCGCCAGCGGTTTGCCGCCCGACGGGAGCTCGATGAGCCGAACGGCTTGGCCGAAGGGGGCGAGCGCCGCACCCGGTGCATCCATCGATCCGTCCGACACGACGATGATTTCGCGCTCGCCTGGATAGTCCTGCTCGAGCAGGTTGGCGATCCTGGCGGGCAGCCGCCGGGCTTCGTTGCGCGCGGCCACAATGATCGACACCGATGGCCACCGCCCCGACCCGAAGGGCAGCCGCCGCGGGCGGCGATCGACCAACCGCGCCCAAGCCGCCAGGAGGCATGGATACCCCGCGTAGACGTAGAGGACGACAATCGCGGAAATCCAGAACAGTAGCGTCATGGGCCTCGATCGAGCACCGCGGTCAGACGGTCGCGGCTTTCGCTCCTTCCGTAGATGCACGCGGCGCGCCGATGCGGAACACGTGCGGGTGGCGCTCCTTGATGGCGTTGCGCGAGTCGACGACGAGATCCGCTTCCGCCACCATGGCGGCGTAGTCGAAGACCTTGTGATCGGTCACGATCACGATGCAGTCGTACTGTGCGAGGCTGCCGCGCGCGAGATCGACGGCTTTGATGTCGTAGCCGCCCGACCACTCGCGCCCGTGCACTTCGGGAACGTAGGGATCGGCGTAGGACACGCGCGCCCCGCGGGCCAGCAGCAGTCCCATGACGTCGAGCGCGGGCGATTCGCGCATGTCGTCGATGTCGCGCTTGTAGGCGACGCCCGCGACGAGAACGTGGGATCCGTTGACGGCCTTTCGGCGCGTGTTCAGCGCTTCGGCGACTTTGTCGGCGACGTAATGAGGCATCGAGCTGTTGATGTAGCCCGCCAGCTCGATAAACCGCGGATCGAACCCGGTCTGCTTCGCCTTCCACGAGAGGTAGAACGGATCGATCGGGATGCAATGCCCGCCGAGGCCAGGACCTGGATAGAACGCCATGAACCCGAAAGGCTTGGTCCTCGCCGCGTCAACCACCTCCCACACGTCGATGTTCATCCGGTCGCACATGAGCGCCAGTTCATTCACGAGGCCGATGTTCACGGCTCGGAACGTGTTCTCGAGCAGCTTCACCATTTCGGCGACCCGCGTCGAGCTGACAGGCACGATCGTCTCGATCGCCGACCCGTACAGCTCCGCCGCAAGCTGCGAACACGTCGGGGTGAACCCGCCGACGACCTTCGGGACGTTGTGGGTCTGGAAGGTCGGGTTGCCTGGATCGACGCGCTCGGGCGAGAACGCCAGAAAGAAATCGACGCCGGCTTTCAGCCCCGTGGCTTCGAGCATCGGCTGGACCACCTCATCGGTCGTGCCCGGGTACGTCGTCGACTCGAGAATGATCAGCATCCCCGGATG
Source organism: Vicinamibacterales bacterium (assembly GCA_050747805.1). Taxonomy (GTDB): domain Bacteria; phylum Acidobacteriota; class Vicinamibacteria; order Vicinamibacterales; family 2-12-FULL-66-21; genus JAICSD01. The sequence goes on from JBOGIZ010000821.1 coordinate 1,872, forward strand.
CAGGAACTTCGCGATGCCTTCGACGGCCGACACGATGTAGGACATGTCGGGGTCCTTCGTCTTGCGAAGGGGCGTCGGCACACAGATGTTCACTGTGTCCAGCTCGCGGACGATCGCGAAATCCGTCGTCGCATCGAGCGTCCCGGCCGCCTGCAGCCGCTGCACGTCGGCGGTCGACACGTCCGGGATGTACGAGCGTCCCTCGCCAATCGCCTGGACCTTCCGCGTGTCGAGATCGATACCCGTGGCGTGAAAGCCGGCTTTCGCGAGCTCGACGGCAAGCGGAAGTCCCACGTATCCGAGTCCGACGACGCCCGTCCGGGCGCGGCGGCTGCGAATCTTGTCTCGAAGTGTCTCAGCGAGCGCAGTCATTCGACATACTCCTTAGGTGGCTGAAACACCGAGCATAATCCGTTTGACGCGGCCCCAGAAGCCTTCCTCATGAGGCGAGAGGCGTCCGCGCTGCGCGGAAACTGGTCGCGGATACGCGGCCGGTGATGCACCGGAGGCTGGCGCGGCGCTCACGGTCTGAGGCCGAGCGGCCGGCGTGGTCTGTCGCGCGCGCATCAGACGATATTCCTCCGCGAGTATCCGCCGCTGTTCCGCAAGCTCGCGCTCGCGCAGGCGCAGCGTCTCCTCGCGGCGATCGAGCGCGGCCACGCGCATCGGGTCGGGCGGCGCCATCACGCGCGCCACTGGCGCAACGACCGCGGCCGCCGCGGATCCGCCCGCACGCGCCGCGATCGGTTCCGGTGCCGCGACAGCTCGGGCGCGCTCGCCGTCGGTTGCAGCTTCCGGCAACACGCCGGTTTATTCGAGCTCCTTCAGGACATCGAGCACCAGCTCGCAATCGATCTCGCGCCGCTCCTCGGCATACCCGAACACCAGCGCGGCGTCGCAAATGACATTGATGATCCGGGGCACCCCGCGGCTCCGCGCGTGCACGAGGTCCGTCGACTCGCGCGGGATTTCGAGCGGCGCGCCCACCGATGCGCGGCGCAGCCGATGGTTGATGTACTTCCAGGTCTCCTCGGGATCGAGCGGGGGCAGGTGATAGCTGACGGTGATCCGCTGGCGCAGCTGCTCGAGTTCGGCCGACGTCAGCTTGTCGCGCAAATTGGGCTGCCCGACGAGCACGATCTGCAGCAGCTTCGATTTTTCGGTTTCGAGATTCGAGAGCATGCGCAGCTCTTCGAGCGCGGCGACGCTGAGATTCTGCGCTTCGTCGATGACCAGCAGCACGAGACGGCCGGCCATGCGCTGATCGACGAGGTACTGGGCCAGATCGCGCAGCAGCAGCGGCTTGCTCCGCCCGCCAGGGTCGAGCCCGAAATCAATCATGATCGTCTCGAGCAGCTCGCGCGCCTCGAGGATGGTGTTGACCACGCGGCCGACGGTCGTCTGACTGTCGACGTTGCGCAGCAGCGTCTGCAGGAGCGTCGTTTTTCCGGATCCGATCTCGCCGGTAATGACGATGAAGCCCGCCTGGGTTTCGAGCCCGTAGCGCAGGTAATCGAGCGCCTCCTGATGGACGCGGCTGGGATACAGATATTCCGGATCCGGGCTCAGCGCGAATGGACGTTCGCGGAGATGGTAGAAGCGTTCGTACATGTCACAATCCTCCAACTTCCGCGCGTGCGCGCCACGCCCCGAGCTTGCCTTGCGCGAGCGCAGTGATCGCCGCCGCGAGCCGTTCCGGATAGTGGCGGATCTTGCCCGCGGGATGCTCCGACACGAGCGGCACGCCGATCGCGCGAACGCCGAGCCGATCGAGCGCGCTCACGTCGAACGCACTGGCAACGAGCGCGCGGGCGCCGCGCGCGGCGTAGGCGTCGCCCAGCGTCGCCGGCATCGGGCTCGTGTTGTAAATGACGCAGTCGAACAATTGACGTCCGAGATGCCGCTCGATCGTCAGCAGGTGCTCGAGGATGCCGAAGTTGTCTGTTTCGCCAGGTTCGGTCATCAGGTTCGCGACGAGGATACGGATCGCCGGCGAGCCGCAGATTGCGTCAGCCACCGGCGGCACCAGCAACGGCGGAAGAATGCTGGTGTACAGACTGCCGGGCCCCACCACCACGACGTCGGCGCGGCGCAGGGCCTCGACGACTCGCGGCGAACAGCGCGGCCGATCTGGCAGCAGGCTGAGCCGCGCGATCGTTCCGCCGGCCTGGGAAATGGACGTTTCGCCGCTCAGGATGCGGCCGTCGGTGAATTCCGCGACCAGCGTGACCATTTCCACCGTCGCCGGCAGGACGACACCGCACGCGCCCACGAGCCGTGCGGCGACGTCGACCGCCTCGCCGAAATCATGCCGGACGTCGGCAAGCGCGGCGAGCAGCAGATTGCCTATCGCGTGTCCGCTCAAGCCCGCCCCGGCCTCGAAGCGGTACTGGAAGATTTCGGCCAGCTGCGAGTGATCGTCCGAGAGCGCGGCGAGGCAATTGCGAATGTCGCCCGGCGGAATGATGTTGAAATCGGCGCGCAGCCGCCCCGAGCTCCCGCCATCGTCGGACGTCGCGACCACTGCGACGAGGCGTTCGCGGGCATCGGCAGCGGCGCCGTCCGGAGAGACGACCGAACGCAGGCCCCGCAGCACGTTGGGCAGTCCCGTCCCGCCCCCGATCGCCACGATGCGCGGCGCGCGGTGAGGCTGCGGATCGCGGCGGGCGAGCGTCGTCCTGACCGCTGAGTCAGGCCGCATCGATGCGCCCTCCCGTGTCGATCCGCCGCGCGTGGGGCCGCATCCGCTCGATGGCGGGCAGCACCTCGCGCACCGCGCGCTGGTAGTCGTCGGGAAAATCGATCTCGATCCAGGGGTATCCCCGGGTCCCGATCGCGAAGAGCGGACGATCCTGCGCGAACTCGCGAAACGCGCGCGGCGCCCAGTCGCGAACGCCTCCGGCTGCGACGATGCGCTCGAGAATCGTGGCGAGGGCAGGAGCGCTGGAGGGTCCGAACTTGACGACTCCGAGGTTCTCGCCGTCCGCGTTCTCCGGGGCGAGCGTCTTCGCCATATCGACGACGCGTCCCGCGCGCACCTGCACTTTCATCTCTTCGTCGCCGAAGCGCGGCTCGCCTGCGTTGCGGTACGCGACGAGCAGCGCGGCGTCGAACGGGCTGGCGAGCAGATCCTCGATCAGCACCGGATGAAAGAGCACGTCACAATTGAGAATCACTGCGCCTTCTGAAAGCAGCGCGCGTGCCATCCACAGGGAGTAGAGACTGTTCGTGTCCGCGAACTCCGCGTTCTCGACGTAGGTAATCGTGCGTCCGCATTCGGCGCGGACGGCGTCCGCCTGGCAGCCGACGACGGCCGCGATATCGTCGATCCCGGCGCGGCGCAGCATCCGAATCTGCCGCTCGATGAGCGTGACGCCGCCCACCGTGACCAGGCACTTCGGCTTGTCGCCCGCCGTGCCGTTCAGGCGTGAACCCTTGCCCGCCGCGAGAATGACGCCACGCACGTTGATCGGTTCCCTTTCACGGCACCGGCGCGAAGCCGCGCCAGCCGATGAGTTCCATGAGCTTCGCGCCGTAGAGCGCGCGGTCGTCGCGCCCGAGCGCCACACTGAAGAGCGCGAAGTACACGACGCCGGCGATCCCGGCCTGCGCGGCGAGACCCAGGTAGCTGACCGGGAATGTCGTGCGCGTCAGCGCCAGAACGCCCGCCACCATGAGCCCCGGCCAGACGGTCGGCCAGACGGCTTTGCGCGCGCAGTACGTCATCGAGAGACCGACGCGAGTGCAGGCCGCGGGCCACAGGACGAACAACGACGCGATCGCCACCGGGATGAGCGTCCCCCAGGCCACGCCATTGATGCCGAATCGGCGTATCAGCAGCGCGCTCGCCACCAGATTGACGATGCCCGTGATGATGTTGACGACCGCAAGATAGCGGACCCAGCCGGCGCCTTTGAGCAGCGTCGTGCTGGTGGCGTTTCCAACGCGCAGCGTCACCGCCCAGGCGAGAATCTGCAGGACGGTCGCGCTCGCCAGCATCTTCGGCCCGACCCAGACCCGCACGAGCTGCTCGGACAGCATCATGATGGCGACGGTGATCGGAATGACCGTGGCGAGCGACAGCCGCGTGCCTTCGATGAACACCTGCTGCAGCCGTTCGGTCCGGTTCGCGGCATCCGAATCGACCACGACCGGAAACAGGACGGCGTTTCCCTGGTTCGTCAGCCGCTGGGTTCCGGAAATGACGCGGTCGGCGACGGCCCAGACCGCCACGGCCGCCGGACCCATGAAGATGCCGATGACGAACTCGTCGAGCTCATAGTTCAAGCGGTTGGCCCAATCGATGATGCCGGCGTAGACGCTGAAGCCCGTGACCTCGCGCAGGCGCGCACGCCTGAAGCTGCTGATGCTGATTCGCAGGGCGGGGAAGATCCGGTAGGCGTTGCCGCGGTAGAGGAAGTACGCCGTCAGCCTGACGGCTGTCGTCGCCGCCACGAGAGGGATCAGGCCGTATCCAAGCAGCAGCACGCCCGCGTTCGCGAATGCCACGAGCACGCTCGTCACGGAGGCGACGACGTTGTTGATGTCGTAGCGCTGGAAGCCGCCGATGACGCCGCCGTAAATGCTGAAGACGAAGTTCGCCGAAACGTTCAGGCCGATGATGAGGAGGATCCACTGCCCGGTCTGCGCCTGCGCGGGCGTGACCTTGAAGATGTGGCTCAGATTGAACGCGAGCACCACGCAGAGCGCATAGGCAATCACCCCGAACGTCGTGAACACCACGAAGAGCGTGCTCGCGATTTCGTTGAGCGCGCGCGCGTCGCGATGCGCGCGGTACCGGGCGATGAAGTTCACCAGCGCGCCGCCGAACCCGAGATCGAGGATCGACAGGTGGACGGTCATCGAGGCCGTCAACATCCACAGGCCGTACGCCTCCTGCCCCAGATGATGGAGGTTGAACGGCAGCATGACCACGCCGACGACCAGCTCGATGAACACGGCGACGTAACGGCTCGAGACGTTGCGCGCCAGCGTCTGGAATGGGCGATCGTCGGCGGCCGTATCGGCCGCCAGCCAGGCACCGCTCTCGGAGCCGGCCGAAGGCGGCTCGATGCTCACGCCGCCCCCTTCCGGAACAGCACGACTTTCACCGTATCGAACACGATCGTCAGATCGAAAAACACGGAGAGGTGCTTGATGTAGTACAGGTCGTAGCGCAGCTTTTCCATCGCGTCCTCGAGCGACGAGCCGTAGCGATACTTCACTTGCGCCCAGCCGGTCAGCCCGGGTTTGACAGCGTGCCGCTGTTGATAAAAGGGGATCTCGCGCGCGAGCTCGGCGACGAAGTACGGCCGCTCGGGCCTCGGGCCGACAAAGCTCATGTCGCCGCGGATGACGTTCCAGAGCTGCGGCAGCTCGTCCAGCCGGGTCAGACGGATGACTCGACCGACGCGCGTGATTCGATCGTCGCCGTCTCGGGACCAGACGGGCGTGCCCCCTTTTTCCGCATCGGTGCGCATCGACCGGAATTTCGACAGCACGAACGTCCGCCCGTTCTCGCCGACCCGCTCCTGGCGATACAACACGGGTGAACCGTCGTCGATCCAGACCACGAGCGCTGTCATCACTATCAAGGGCAGCGCCAGCACGACCATCACGATCGACAGCGCCAGATCGATCATGCGCTTCATCATTCGCGCCACGTGCGAGACGCGGAAGCCGTCGGAAAAAATGAGCCAGGACGGCCGCAGATCGTCGAGCAGGATCTTCCCCGTGACGCGTTCGTAGGTGGTCGTCGCGTCTTCGACCCGGACGCCCGCCATCTTCGCGCGCAGCAGCTCCTGGATCGGCAGCCGTCCGCGGCGGTCCGAAAGACCCACCACAATCCGGTCGATGCGATGATCGGCGACCAGACGGTCGATGTCGGCCGGTGTGCCGACGATCGCCGGGTTGACGATGCGCTCGCCAATCCGCGAGGCGTCGTCATCGATGAATCCGATGATGCGGTACGCGAAGTCGTGCTGATCGAGGATCTGCCGCGCGACCTTGCGCGCGGACTCGCCGGTGCCCACAAACAGCACGCGCTCCTGGAGCTTGAGCGAACCGGTCACGCGGTTGAAGGCCAGGCGCCACCCGAGGATGGCCAGCAGAAAGACGAACAGCGCCGAGACGAAAATGCCGTTGCCGATCATCAGCCCCGGCCTCAGGAAGTACATCGCGGCGAGGATGATCGAGGCGGCGCCGGCCGCCTGCAGGAGCCGCACCACGAGTTCTCGGCTCGAGTGGACGAGCGTCAGATCGTAGAAGTCGTTGTAGTACAGGCAGAGCTGACAGATGAGCGTCACCAGCGCGATTTTCCACAGGTTCGCCGGCAGGTTCGGCGTGTTTTGCACCGACGCCGCCAGAGCGACCGAGCCGAAGATCAGCAGCAGCTCACCGGTAAATACCGTGAGGCTTCGCGTTGAGACGTACCGATTGAACAGCTGCATGTCTTGGAACCGGTACCTCATCCGCCAATGTAGCCGTAGCCGCCGTAGCCGCTCTCGCCCCGGCCCGTATCGTTGAAGACGAGGCCGACGACCTTCCCCGGCTCGAGCCCCGACAGCGCGCGCTCGATGGCCGGCTTCGGCGTGACGCCGGCGCGCACGATGAGCAGGACGCCGTCGACCAGTGCCGCGGCGATCGAGACGTCAGCGAGCGGCTCGACGGGCGGCATGTCGAGGATCACCCGATCGAACTGCGATCGCAGCGTGTCGAGCGTGCGCCGCATGGCCGACGAGGCGAGCAGCTCGGCCGGACGCGACGGGATCGACCCGGCGGGCAGCACCGTCAGCCGCTGATCCGGAACGGGCACCAGCGCCTCGTCGAGCGTCGCGCCGCCCATGAGCACGCCGGTCAGCCCAGGCGTTTCGCTGACGCCGAAGAGATCGTGGATCGAGGGCCGGCGCAGATCGGCGTCGACGAGCAGGACGCGCTGGTGGAGTTCGAGCGCCATCGTGAGCGCCAGGTTTGCCGCCGTCAGACTCTTGCCGTCGCCTTTGGCGGGGCTCGTTACGATCAGCGATCGGAACGCGCGGCCGTTTTCCGATTGTGTGATGCGCGTGCGCAGCAGCCGGAACTGTTCGGCGGCGAGCGATTGGGGCGCCAGCGCGGCGACGAGCCGCTCGTCGAGCGCTCCGGCGGCCCGCGATGGCGCCGATTCCCGGATGTCCACGTCGTCCACGTCGGGACGAGTCCAGATCGGCGGCTCGAACGGCGTGGCGTCTGGCGCGGGCGCGGCGACGGGCAACGCAGCGGCGAGCGCGCCGCCTTGGCCGAGGCTGCCGCCGCCGAGAGCGGGCCCGCCGGAGAGCGGGCCGTCCGTGCCGAACGCACGCGTGCGGTGGACGCCGCCATCGCGTTCGGCTTTCTTGAGAATCTCCTGAATTCGGCTCATCGTTCTTCTCCTCGGTCGCTTCGGCTACGCGATGCGCGGAATTTCCGCGAGCACCGGCACCTGGAATTCGTTCTGGAGCGATCGCACGTCGTGGACCGAGCGATCGAGGAACTCACGCGCGAGCGCGGCACCTGCACCGAGGACGATGCCCGCCACAATCGCAACGGCGAAGATCTGAAACGCTTTCGGCGCGACCGGAGACGTCGGAAGATTCGCGGAGTAGAGAATCCGGAATCCCTCGCCGGCCTGTTTCTGCGCGACTTCCTCGGCGCCCTTGGCCTTGTTGTAGCTGCTCGTCAGATCGTCGAAACGCAATTTTTCCAGGGCGTAACCGTTCGTGATCGACGTAATCGCCTGTTCGACGGCGGGCGCCGCGTCCACGCGCGCTTCGTAATCGGCGATCTGCCGCTCGGCGGTCTTCGCCTGGGTCTGCAGTTCGGCGATGTGGACCGTGGCGGCCTCGCGCTCCTGCTCCTTGGCGTGGTAGATCGGATCGGCCTTGAGCAGGGCGTCGCGATTCGCCGGAAGATCCGTGCGGCCGGCGTCAGACTGCGCGAGCTTGATCTGCTGTTTGAGCCAAATCACGTCCGGGTGCTTGTCCGTGAACCCGAGCGCCTGATCCTTGGCGAGCTGGGCCTGCAGGTCGTCGACGTTCTTCTGACCGGCCTGCACGGCCGCCATGCCGCTGCTCGTCGTCAGCTCGCCGCCTTCGCCCTGCTGCATTTGCTGCAGCGCGGATTCGACCATTTGCAAATGGTCCTGCTCGCCTCGCAACTGCATCGATATCGATTCGAGCTGCTGCCGCGCACCGTTGACCATCTGGACATTCGCGGGCACTTGCTCGGGGAGACGGCCCATGTACTTTTCCTGCTGCGTCCGCAGTTCGTCCTGCAGCCCCTGGAGTTTCTTGCCGCTGTCTGCGAGCTCCTGCGCGAGGATCTGCGAGGTTTTGGCCGCCCGGGCGGTCTGCTGCTTCTCGTTTTCGTCGACGAACACCGACGCGAGTCGATTCGTGATCTTCTGCGCGCGCGCCGCGTTGTGGTCGGTGTAGCCGAGATAGAAGAGGTCAATCGCGCCGTTGGGATCCGGGCGCGAGAGGCCGACGGGATTCGGCACCGAGATGTTTTGCGCCACGTCCGCCCGCAGCGCCTCGGTCACCTCGGTGATCGGCTTCTTCGGATTGATGCGCTCCTCCCGCACCACCCGTTCCAGCACGGCGGGACTCAGCAGGAGCTGCGACACGGCGCGCTGGCGTTCGTTCGGATCCATCGACTGCACGCCGCGAAGCAGGTCGCTCGGCAGCATCGGCGAGGTCATGGCGATCGCGGCCTGCGACAGATAGGTCTTCGGCCACACCATCCAGGCGATCACGCCGGCGACGATGCAGGTGGCGAGCGGAACGATGAACCACCACTTGCGGCGGTTCACGACCGCCAGGTACTCGAGCGGATGAACAGGCTGTTGTTCCATTATTGAATCCTCAAGGGTTGCGCGACGACGAACTGCACGCCAACGATCATTCGGTCGACCTGGCCGCCGGCGAGATGAGTGTTCTGCCGCGAATATTCGTCGTACACTTCGAGCCGGATCCAGCGCTGCACGGCGTACCCGCCCGTGGCGCGGACCCAGACCGAGTTGAGCGGCAGCTCCTCCGGAAGAATCGGATCGGTCGCACGCCAGGCGACGTTGGCCTCGAGGTACAGACCGCGCCGGGCGATCGGCATCCGCACGTCCCCAGAGGCCTCCTGGGACTGGTTCGACCCGCCGAACGAGAGCGACGGCGTGAAGCGGCGCTCGTAGCGCGCCTCGAGCGCCACGCGTCGCTCGCGTTGGGTGAGTTCCGCGGTCACATACGGGCCAGTCCGCGTCAACTGCTGTTCGGCATCGATGAGATGCGAGATCCCGCCGGCGACTTCGAGCGAGGTGTCGGGCCCGAAGCGATACCGCACGATGGCTCCCGCTTCGTGGAACGTAAGCAGATGCGTATTGAAGTTCACGTTCGCCACTCGCAGCGTGTACTCCGCGCCCACGCCAACGCGCGCGGTGAGGTCGTGCACCAGATCGGCCCGCGCGCCGTTGACGGTGCCGCCGCTCAGGAGCGACGGCGCGCGGTTGAAGCGGACCCAGGTGAGGTCGTACTGCGCGGTCAGATCGGTGGTCCGCGACAGACGCGCCTGCACGCCGCCGGCGAAAGCGTTGTAGTTCGATCCCACGCGCTCGAAGGGCACGTCGTTCAGCTGGAGATCGTCGGTGGTCGGCATGCGCAGATAGCTGTCGTTCGCATAGATCGTCACGCGCCGGGTGAGATGCTCGCGCATTGACGAGTACGCGGTCTGATCGACGCTGTCGAGCGCGCCCAACGTCTGATAACGGCGCACGAATCCGCGGTAGCCGGAGAAAAATTCCGTCCGCGGACTGAAGTATTCGGCCTGGCCATACGGCTCGACGTCGAACAACTGATCCGAAGCGGTCTGGTGCGTGGGGCCCGACGGCGCGGCGAGCGCGACGTTCGAATCGTGCATCACGCCGAACACGACGCCAGGCGTGACCGTCCAGCCGGGCAACTGGGTCTGGTCGAACTCGGCGCTCGCCTGCGCCTGCGCCGCGGCAGGGGCCGCCGCGACAGCGAGCGCGGCGGCGGCGAGCACGATATGACGAACCATTCTCAGCATCTCGTATCCTTTGCCGGGTCCCAGAGACCCGGCGCATATGGCCTGGCGGCCTACTTCACGACGACCGTGTCGCCGGGGTGCAGCATCGGGCCTTCGAGGCCCGTGTCGAGCGCGTCCTTGTAGTTGAAGTGCTGCATCTGCACGATGCCCGTTGGGGTCCGATGCAGGATTTTGATGTCCTTGCGGTTGGCGAAATCCGTGAATCCGCCGGCGGTCGCGAGCGCCTGCATCACGGTAAGCGGTCCGTTGAGCACCTGCGGAC
>JBOGIZ010000822.1:0-2836 GCA_050747805.1 Vicinamibacterales bacterium
CTCGATATCGGTCCGGCAGCGAATCGCGCGCACGACAGTCGCCGATACGTCCGCAATGCTCAATCCGTTGGGCGAGCCTACGTTGTACGACCGCGCGGAGGTTCCGCGCACCAAAATGGTCCAGAGCCATGCAGCCAGGTCGGACCCGTACAGGTACGACCTATATGGCGTGCCGTCGCCCGTAACGCGGATCGGGCCGCCGCGAAGGGCGTCGCCAATGAAATTGCCGATCGCGAAGTTCGCGTCGAGCGGAAGATAAGGGCCGACGAATGCAAAGCAGCGCGCGATCGTCGGACACAAGTGATCATCGGCGTGCAATGCGCACAACATTTCGGCCGCGCGCTTCGCCTCACCGTAAGCATCAGACTCGTGGTTCGATCGCGGCCCTCCGCGGTCGTCCTCGGAAAGACACGGAACGTCGGCCGGTTGCCGACCGTAAACGGCCCCTGAGCTCGCGAACAGCAAGCGCTCCACACCGGCCGATCGCGCAAACGCGAGGACCCGCGCAGTACCGACCACCGTCGTCTCGAACGTGCGGAGGCGATCGGCGCAGTCGCGCGGGGGCGTCGGGTCCGCCGCCGCGTGAACCACGTGCGTAAACGAACCGTCCGGGTACGCAAACGTGCGCACATCGCCGGCGTGCAGCGTGACGGCACGATCCGACGCCAGATGCGGCACCTCGCGCCGGAAGCGAGCCGGATCGCGCGTCAGCACGACGACCGACGCACCAAGACCGAGGCGATCGTTCGCCCACAGCAGCGTCTCGAGCAGCCAGCAGCCGAAAAATCCCGTGCCGCCCGTGATGAACAGCCGCGCGCCGCGCAGATCCTCCCAGAGCGGTCCCACCTGGGACAGCACGTTATCGAGATCGCCTGCGAGAGGATTCGTCGCGCCCACGTTCAGCCTTCGGTATTCCGCATTCCGCATTTAACATTCGGCGTTCGGTATTCAGCATTTGGCTTCAGCATTCGGCATTCGCCCCCTACCACGTCTTCCATGGCGCGTGCCCCGTGTCCCAGAGCGATTCCAGGTAGCGCAGATCGCGCAGCGTGTCCATGCACTGCCAGAACGCCTCGTGCCGGTACGCGAAGAGCTGGCCGTCCGCCGCGAGCTGCTCCATCGGCGCGTGCTCCCACATCACGTCCGACGTGACGTAGTCGAGCGCCGCGGACTCCACCGCGAAGAATCCCCCGTTGATCCATCCTTCGTGCAGCGTCGACTTTTCCTTGAAGTGCCGGATGCGATCGCCTTCGAACTCCAGCGCGCCGAATCGCGCCGGCGGCCGCACCGCCGTGAGCGTCGCAAGCCCTCCCTGCCGGCGATGAAACGCCAGCAGCTCGTCGAGCCGCACGTCGCCGACCCCGTCGCCATACGTCAGCATGAACGTGCCGCCGCCGATGAGCGGCGCGATCTGCCGCAGACGTCCGCCCGTCATCGTTCCCTCGCCCGTATCGATCAGGTGCACGGTCCACGGCTCGCGGTTCTGGCTGAGCGGGACGATGCGGCCGTTGTCGAGCGACACCGTCATGTCCTGGCCGACGGCGTGGTAGTCGAGAAAATAGCGCTTGATCTGCTCGCCCTTGTAGCCGAGCGCCAGCACGAACTCATGGAAGCCATACCGCGAGTAGTGCTTCATGATGTGCCAGAGAATCGGCCGGCCGCCGATCTCGACGAGCGGCTTCGGACGGATCTCGGTCTGCTCGGCGAGCCTCGTGCCGGAGCCGCCGCACAAGATGACGACGGGAATGCGCTCGTCAGGCATGCGCGAAGTACTCCCGATACCAGGCGATCGTCGCGTCGAGGCCGGACGCAAGACCGAACGCCGGCGTCCAGCCGAGCGTCGTGCGCGCCTTCGCCGCGTCCAGATACTGATCGCGGATCTCGTTCGACGCCTCGTTGCGCACGTCGGGTTTCAGCGTCGAGCCCATCGTCGCGAGAATCTGCTCGACCAGCTGCAGCACCGTCGTCGGCTGCTGATAGGAGAAGTTGAACGCTTCGCCCGCGAGCTCCGGCCGCTCGGCGAGCTGCTCGGCCAGCAGCGTGTAGGCGCGCGCCCCGTCGTCCACGTAGAGATAGTCGCGCGTGAATTGGCCGTCCGAGCGGATGATCGGCCGCTCGCCGCGGATGACCGATCGGATGGTGCCGGGCACGATCCGGTTCCAGTTGAGATCGCCGCCGCCGTAGAAGTTTCCACAGCGCGTGATGCAGACCGGCAGGCGATATGTGTTCGCGTACATCTGCGCGAGCAGATCGCCGCACGACTTGCTGACATCGTACGGATTGCGCCCGGCCACGGGCGTGTCTTCCTTGTACGGCAGCACGTCCTGATCGCCGTACGCCTTGTCGGACGAGGCGATCACGATCTGCTTGACGGTCGGACTGCGCCGGCACGCCTCGAGCAGCGCCCACGTGCCGCGAATATTCGTGTCGAGCGTCGAGATCGGATTGCGGTTCGCCACGGTGACGATCGTCTGCGCGGCAAGGTGAAGCACGGTGGCGATCTCGTACTCTCCGAGCACACGTTCGAGCAGCTCCTGATCCCGCACGTCGCCGCGTACGACCTTCGTGCGATCCACGAGGGTGCCGGCAATCAGCTCCGAGCGCGGCACCCAGTCGCGGACGAGCGCCACGACCTCGGCGCCGGTGCCCACAAGGTCGCGCACCACGGGACCGCCGACGAGGCCCGTCGCGCCGGTCACCAGCACCGGCCGGTCGCGCCAGAACGAGGCATGCGCGCGCGGCGAGCTATTCCCAGGCATTAATGTTTTCCGAAGGGCTTCGCCCCTCGGGCTCCCCTACGCGCTCTCTCGCTCGCCGGCTCCGCACGGCTACCTCC
>JBOGIZ010000823.1:0-5600 GCA_050747805.1 Vicinamibacterales bacterium
ACGGGAAACGGTCCCGGGTCAGAGCCGCGCAATCCGATTCGCGGACCGGGCTACGTGAATACGGACCTCTCGCTCTTCAAGAACATCGACGTCCACACGAATCAGTCGATCCAGGTCCGGATCGAGATGTTCAACTTGTTCAACCAGGTGCATTTCGCTCAGCCAAACGGCACGATTGGCAGCGCCACGTTCGGCCAAATCACCTCGGCCGGCGATGGACGCATTGTGCAGCTGGGGATCAAGTACATTTTCTAGAGGTTGGAGGTTGGAGGTTGGAGGTTGGAGGCTGGAGGATGAATTCGAGTTATCGAATAATGCTCGCGGTTGCAGTCGCGGCGGTCACGGCGACGGTCGTGAGCGCGCAGCGGGGCCGTGTCCAGACCGTCACGCCTGACCCGAAGGCCTCAACCTTCGCCGCGCCGTCCGCCGACAACATGACGCTGACCGCGGTCGAAGGCGTGAAGGTCGGCTCGTTCACGCTCACGGAGCGGCCGACGGGCTGCACGGCGATTCTCGTCAAGGACGGCACGACCGGCAGCGTCGATCAGCGCGGCGGCGCGCCCGGCACGCGCGAGACCGACCTGCTCAAGCCGGTGAACAATGTCCAGATCGTCAACGCCATCACGCTCTCGGGCGGCAGCGCGTTCGGCCTCGATGCCGCGAGCGGTGTGATGCACTGGCTCGACGAACACAACATTGGCTATCCCGTCGGCGCGGCGGGTGTGGTGCCGATCGTTCCGGCGGCGATTCTCTTCGACCTCGGGTTCGGCGGAAGTCCGAAGATCCGGCCGGGCGCGGATTGCGGCTACAAGGCGGCCGACGCCGCCGCGATCGATCCGGTGCACGAGGGGAATGTCGGCGCGGGCGCGGGCGCAACCGTGGGGAAGATGGGCGGCGCCGGACGCGGCAACGGCGGCGGACCGATGAAGGCCGGACTCGGCTCGTACGCGATCAAGCTTCCGAACGGCCTCGTCGTCGCCGCCCTCGTCGCCGTCAACGCTGTCGGCGACATCATCGATCCGCTCAACGGACAGGTCGTCGCCGGCGCGCGCGGCGCTGACGGCAAACTCCTCGATCCGCGCAAGCTGCTGCTCGAAGGGGCCGCGCGTCAAGGACGCGCGGGCGAGAACACGACGATTGGCGTCGTCGCGACGAACGCGAAGTTGACGAAGGTGCAGGCCGAGAAGATGGCCATGATGGCCAACGATGGCTACGGCCGCGCCATCTATCCGTCGCACACGCCAGGGGACGGCGACACGATCTTCTCGCTGGCGACCGGCACGTGGTCGGGCCAGGTCGATTACGGCACGGTCGGATCGCTGGCGGCCGAAGCGATGGCCGAGGCGGTGGTCCGCGCCGCGACCGAAGCCGCCGCATCGAACGGCCTGCCCGCGGCGCGCGATCTCGGAACGATTCCGACGCGTTTCAAGAAATAGAAACCAGTAGCCAGTAGCCCGTAACGGGTAACCTAACTGGCCACTGGTAACCGGCCACTGGCAGCCAGCTACCGGCGCCGTTTGTTACACTGATCCCTGCAGTCAGGCTCGCCGAACACTCGGAAGCTCGCGCGAGGTCAGCCTTCGCGCGCGGCTGTCCTTTTCTCGAACCCAGGTCATGCCTCTCCGAAAGATCGCGCTGACGCTCCCGTTCGGGATGTTTCTGATCCTCTACGGTGCCGCGATCGGACATGGATTCATCTCCGACGATTTCGCCTGGATTCTGGACAGCCGCGTGCAGCACGTCCACGACATCGCGTCCTTGTTCTTCAAGTCGAGCGGATTCTATCGGCCGGTCGTCGGCCTCACATTCGCGCTCGACTACGCGATGTTCGGCGTGCATCCGCTTGGATACGGGCTGACGAACCTGTTGCTCGCCGTCGGCTGCGCGCTACTCCTCTTTCTCGTGGCGCGCGAGCTCGGCCTGCCGTCCGCGGGCGCGGCGCTCGCGGCCGCGCTATGGCTGCTCAACACACACGGGATTAACACGGCCATCATCTGGATGAGCGGCAGAACGTCGCTGCTGCTGACGCTTGGATCGCTCGCGGCGGTGCTGCTGCTCCTCCGAGGGCATCCATTCCTGTCTCTTTTGCCGGCCGCGGTCGCGCTCTTCTCGAAGGAAGAAGCGTTCCTGCTGCCGGTCATTCTCTGGCTGTGGTGGATCGTGTTTCGCGGTTCGGAGCTTCCGCGGCGCCGCGTCCTCGTCTCGTGGTGGATCTGCGCGCTGCTGCTCATCGGCGCCTATCTCGTCCTGCGCTTCCAGACAGGGGCGATGACCCCCTGGACGGCGCCGCCCTATTACCGCTTTACCGCCAATCCGCACACCATTGCGCGAAACATCTTCGAGTACGCCGATCGCGCGATGACGTTTCCGGCGGCCGCGGCGATCCTGGCGTGGATCCTTCTTCGCCCTCGCTCGCTCGATCCGCCGCCGAAGGCAGTACTCGGATGCGGCGCCGCCTGGATCGCCGGCGGCTACGGCCTCACGGTCTTTCTGCCGGTCCGTTCAAGCCTGTACGCGTGTTTTCCGTGCGCCGGCGCGTGCCTCATCGCCGCGGACTTCGCGTCGCGCTGCTGGACTGGATCCACTCCCGTGCGGAAGAACTTGGCGGCCGTTGCCGCCATCGTTGTGACGTTCGCGATGACGCCCGTCTACATCCTGCGCAATCGAACGACCATCGCGAACGCCGAGTTTTCGTCGTGGGCACTGCGGAAGCTGGCTTCGTCCACGACGGATCTCCCGTCGGGAAGCGCCGTTGTCGTGCTCGACGACCGGCACAAGAAGCCCAATATCGAAACGGCCTTCAATACCGCGCTGGACGACGCATTCGAACTGACATCGGGGCGCCGGCTCCTTTTCTGGGTCGAGCCCGAACTGCAGTACGCGCGGCTCGCCGGGATGAGGCCGCCGTGTGCGTCATGCGCCGCGGCGACGGTCGATCTTCGACGCCAGTAGTACAATCCCGCGCCATCATGAGAACGCTTGCTCTGCCTGTTATCGCACTCGTGCTCTCCCTCGTTCCGTCGGCTGCGGCTGCACAGGACGCCGAGAAGCTCCCGACGATCGCCAGCAAGATCCAGAAGCTGCAAAAAATCGACGGCTTCATGCCGCTGTACTGGCAGGAATCGAGCGGGAAGCTCTACATGGAAATCGGCCGCTTCGATCAGGAGATGCTCTATTACACATCGCTGCCGGAGGGCCTCGGCAGCAATCCGGTCGGCCTCGACCGGGGGCAGATCGGCGTCAGGACCATCGTGAAGTTCGAGCGGATCGGCCCGAAGGTGCTCCTGATCGAGCCGAACTACCACTACCGGGCGATTACGAACGACGAACAGGAGCGGCGCGCCGTCGCGGATTCCTTTGCGCAATCGGTGCTCTGGGGCTTCAAGGTCGACGCGGAGGAGGGCGGACGCGTGCTCGTGGACGCGACGTCGTTCTTCATGCGCGATGCGCACGGCGTGATCGACAAGCTGCGCCAGACGCACCAGGGCACGTATCGGCTCGACGACAGCCGCAGCGCGCTCTATCTCGCGCGCACGAAGGGGTTCCCGCAGAACACCGAGGTCGAGACGACGCTGACGTTCGTGACGGACGGGCGGCCTGGGCCGGAGCTGCGCGACACCGCGCCCACGCCCTCGGCGATGACGCTGCGCGAACATCAGTCGTTCGTGCAGCTGCCCGACGGCAACTACAAGCCGCGCAAGCTCGATCCGCGCACGCCGTCGTTTGGCATCGAGTTCTACGATTTTGCGACGCCGATCGACAAACCCATCGAGCAGCGGTGGATCTCGCGGCATCGACTCGAGAAGAAGGACCCGAACGCGGCGATGTCGGATCCGGTCACGCCGCTCGTCTACTACGTAGACAATGGCGCGCCGCCGGCAGTGCGGGAGGCGCTCGTCGAGGGAGCCTCGTGGTGGAACCAGGCGTTCGAGGCCGCCGGATTCCGCAACGCCTTCCAGGTCAAGGTGCTGCCCGAGGGCGCCGACCCGATGGACGTGCGCTACAACATCATCAACTGGGTCGATCGCTCGTCGCGCGGCTGGTCCTACGGCGACTCGATCGACGATCCGCGCACCGGCGAAATCATCAAGGGCGTCGTCACGCTTGGATCGCTGCGCGTCCGGCAGGATTACGCAATCGGCTCGGGATTGATTCCGCAGTACGCCGAAGGCGATCCGTTCGAGTGCCTCGCCGGCCTCTCTCCCGATCCCAGCTATCTCGCGGCGCTCGATCCATCGGTTGATGCCACCGCGATGTCGCTCGCGCGCATCCGGCAGCTGGCGGCGCACGAGACCGGCCACACGCTCGGCTTCGGCCACAACTTCGCCGCGAGCTCCTACAACCGCGGCTCGGTCATGGATTATCCCGCGCCGTGGGTGGGCATCAAGAACGGCAAGCTCGATCTGTCGAACGCGTACGCAACCGGGATCGGCGACTTCGACAAGTTCGCCGTCAAGTACGCGTACTCGCAGTTCCCGCCAGGTGCGAACGAGGACGACGAGCTGGAGAAGATCGTCGAAGACGGCGTCGCGCACGGGATGCTCTACGTGCAGGACTCGGACGCCCGTCCGCTCAGCTCCGCGCACCCGCTGGCCAGCCTCTGGGACGGCGGCAGCGATCCCGTCGCCGCGCTGAAGCACGAGATCGACGTGCGGCGCATCGGCCTCTCGGAGTTCGGACTGCAGACCATCCCGATCGGCGCGCCGCTCTCGGAACTCGAAAACGAACTGCTGCCGCTCTACCTCCACCACCGCTATCAGGCGATCGCGGCGTCCAAGTCGGTCGGCGGCGTGTACTTCACGTACGCGGTCCGGACAGCATCCGGTCCGAACCCGTCAAAGGTTGCCGAGATCGTTCCAGCCGCAACGCAGAAAGCGGCGCTTCAGGGTTTGCTCGACACGCTGACGGTCGATTTCCTGCGCATTCCAGAGCGCATCCTCGCGTTGATCCCGCCGACCGCGTCGGGCTATGGCGACGGGACCGCCGAGGCGTTCGAGAAGCACACGAGTCCGACGTTCGATCCGATCGGAGCGGCGACCATCGCGGCGGACATCCCACTCACGACGCTGCTGCAGCCGGAGCGCGCCGCCCGGACCGTCGAGCAGCATGGCCGTGACGCGTCCATTCCCGGATTCGGCGAGATCATCAGCGCCCTCGTGCAGCGCACGTGGGGCGCAGCCCGTCCGGCCGACGGCTACGGCCAGGCGATTCAAGATGCGGTCCAGGATTTGACGACGGAGCGGCTGATGGATCTTGCGTCAAATGGCGACGCCTCGGTGCAGGTGCGAGCCTACGCCTCGGCCGGACTGCGGCAGATCAAAACGACAGCGGCGCGAACATCCACGCCGCACGCGGTCCAGGCGCGCGAAGACGTCACGCGTTTCCTCTCTCGTCCGGGCGAGCCGTACAAGAAGACGACGCCGCTCGCAACGCCTGCCGGCGAGCCGATCGGCGGCGGCGGCGGGAACTGACGCGGGTCAGCGCGTCGTGGGTGGAGTGTTTCGCGCAGAAATCCCTCTGAGCGGGCCGGACCCGCGTTAGACGGCAGAACGCTCCAGGGGCGCCAGAGATCCGCGCGGGGTGTACCACGCGCCAAGTTC
>JBOGIZ010000824.1:0-4183 GCA_050747805.1 Vicinamibacterales bacterium
CGCACGATCGACGATCTCCGCCGGATCGCGGTTCGGAATTGTGTGCCGGAGCAGATCCAGCGCGATCGGAAATCGTCGCGCAAGACGTGCCGCTTCGATCCGTCCGTACGCGGCGTGCTCGGACAGACGGAGGACGCGCGTGCAATACGTGAACAGCGACGAATACCCCTCCTCGAGATACAACCGCCGCCCGTCCACCTCCGCGAGACGGGCTATGAGCGACGCCGTGGCGTCGCGTTCCGCCGCCGCGAGGCGTGCGGCTTCCATGAGGAGCTGCCGATTGGGAACGTTCGAGAACGATCGTACAGGGCTCATGTCCCTGTATACCATCGTCAATTCCGCGCGCTGAGGATCGCGCGAGGCGCGCGAAGACGGCGCCCGGAGGCTATGACGCAGCACCGAGACTTCGCAGCGCCGAGCGCCTGCGTAGTGCGTTTACAGCGTATCTCGGAAGTCGGGCGCCAACAGAAATCGATGCACGTCGAAAAACCTGTCAAGTGTTTTCTCGCGACGAACTCGGTCCGGACCGAGTCGGCAATGGCACCAGATTCGTGCCGGCTGCGGGCATCTTCACGCTAGGTGCGCACGGCGAGGGTCGCAGTCGTGCGCGCGCTACCTGGCGCGGCTCAAGGTGTAGCCCAAGTCGACCGGCGCACGTCCATCGTTAACCTGCGCCGAGTCGTGCACGATGTACTCGTGCATGTCGATCGGGTGCGTCCCGCCGTCGACAAGATGCGCGAGGCAGTCGAGGGTGTGCGCGGCAATCTCTCGATCCTCGTCCATGTCGCAATCGAGAAGATACGTGCCCGGCATCGATCGTGACTGCGCCAAGGTCAGTTGGAAGTTCCCGGCTTCGTATCCCCGCTTAACGCTGATAATGTCTTGCGCCTTCACTCCATAACGCGAGGGGAAGTTCGGCGCATGCGCGCCCGGATCGAGCTCGGTGAAGTACCCGATTGGCGCGAAATGATCGAGGGTGCGCAGTATGCGCTGGACGGCGTCATAACAGTCCTTCGTCACCTCGGCGACTAACCGCTCTTGGTCGACTCGGACGAATTTCTGGATCGTGTCGAACCACGGCTTCGACGAGATCGGATTGATCTCGGTCGACAGCACTGCGTACAGATTCAACAACGCCATCTTTGCCAGCATCAAATCCGGGCTGGTCATCTGATCGAACCAGTCCTCGAGCTTGTGAAGCGTGTGGTCGGTCTTCGTGTCGACCTCCGTGCTCACGGCAAGGATGTCCAGCAGGGCTTGAAACGTGCGTTTCGGAAGCGACGCGCGAAGCGTGAATGTCGGCGTCCATCGCTCGGGCTCGCGGCTGAGCACGATCGAAATCGGCGTCGTTGCTTCGATGGTCGGCGCGAACGGGTCGGACTCGGTGGTTCTGTATCCAAGAACGAAGACGTCGGCCGTCATCTCGGGTATCGGCACCCACGTCGATGGGACTGTCGCAACCAGAGATGCCTGCCCGGGCGGAATGTGGAATTCCACAGGCTGCCAATCCGGCGCGACCGGACGGAGCACCATCCGGCCGCCGCCGGCATCAGTCAGTGGCGAACTCTCGAGATCATTCAACGTCAGATGTATCAGCGTGTCAGCCATGTCACACCCCCGCCATCGCCTCGCTGACGGCTGCCCTTATCGTCCCCATCGCGTCCCACGGGTCGGTCACCTCGACGAACCCCCATCGCCCGAATCCGCCGTGATTGTTGACGGCCGGAAGCCATAAGCCGCGGGCGGCGGCGACCTTCGCGGCCTTGTCCTTCCGCCCTTCACCCGTGACCTCGACGATCAGGTTGAAAAACGCGGCGCCGCTTGGATCGGGCCTTGAGCGTCGCGGCTCTCCGATCCGCACGATGAAATCCGGAAAGTACTGCCTCTCGTCGCCGTTGAGCGAGTACGGAATCGTGAACTGCAGCCCTTGGTTCTTCACGTAACTGTGTACTTCGTCCATCGACTCGAGCGTCTGCGCCAGCTTCGATTCCCAGCCGCTGTCTTCGGCGACGTGCGACACGTGGCACTTGTCTGCCCGCGTCGCGAAGACGGTCTTCGCCGTGTCGAAGCCCACGTAGCGCGTCGAGCCTTCCGGATCGCCGGGACGCATCAACGGCTTGAGCGACGGCGTGCCCTCGGCGCCGGCGACGATCGACGCATAGATGCGATCGGCGGCATCGTGCGCGAATTCCAGCAAGAGCAGGAGCTGCGGGAACGTACTGTCCTTGCAGGTGACGCACGCGCGGAGCCAGCGGCGCGTGATGTCGAGGATCTGCGGAAAGAGCCAGAACTTCACGTCGGCTTGGCGCTGGCCGTCAGAATTGGCGGGCGTCAAAGGCTGTCCGGCAGATCCACCCTCGGTCGCGTCATCGGCGCGGAAGTACTTCTCGAGCACGAGTTTCGCGAGCAGGAACGCCACCTCGCTTTCGCGTCGCTCGCGCAGATCGTCGAGCTTGTGAACAGATTTCTCGCCCACGATTGGCGCGCTCTCGGTCCAGGTCGGGATGTGCTCGGTCGAAAGCGCGTAGCGCGAGTCGTTGTTGAACGTCGCACGCAGCCGCTCGGTTTCGAATTCGTACTTGTATCCCTGAACCCGCGGGAAACGGATCTCGCGATCGATCCGTTCTTCGAGCGCGCGCACATGCGTCACGGCCGGACCCGGCTTCGGCTCTGCGGTTGTGCCCGAGCATGGCAAGAACGAGAACGGCACGCCGTAAACCTCGGCGTACTCGGGCTCGAACCGTCCCTCCGCATTCGCCGCATAGCTGCGGCGCCGCAAGCCGCGGCCGACAACCTGCTCGCACAGCAGCTGCGTGCCGAAGGCGCGCACGCCGAGGATGTGCGTCACGGTATTCGCGTCCCACCCTTCCGTAAGCATCGAGACCGACACGACCGAGCGTACGCGCTCGCCCAGCTTGCCGGCCTTGCCGACCGTGTTCATGACTTCGCGCAGCAGATCCTCGTCCGTGAGATCGTCGGCGCTTCGGCCCGGAAATCTGGTGCGGTACTCCGCTTTGAACTCGTCGATTTCCGCCGCGGCGATCCTTTTGAATTCCGCGCTCATCGCCTCGCCCGATTCGAGCTGCTCTGAATCGACGAGAATGCTGTTCGGCCGCGCGGTCCAGCGATCGTTCGCGACATTCGTGAAGAGCGCGAGGTGTCCCGGGGCCGCGAGTGGGGCGCCGTCAGGGTGCACGCGGCCGGTATCCCAGCCCGCAATCCAGTCGAACATGAGCTTCGAGACGGTCGTGTTGCTGCACACCACGACGAAGACCGGCGGCGTTTCTCCGCGAGCGCGGGCGTCGGCGGTTGCTTCCCACTGCCGAAATGCCTTCTCGTAGTGGCCGTACAGGCTGTGGAGCGCGCCCTGCAGTTCGGCGGGCAGCTTCGGCTCGCCGACGATCGCTTCCGCTTTGCGGTTCCCTTTTGGCAGATCGTCCTTGATCCGAAGCCAGATGCTGCGGTACGTCGGCAGCTCGCCCGTCATGGAATCGTCCGCAACAGGCACGCGCGGGATCTTCACGATCCCTGATTCGATCGCGTCGATGAGCGCGAAATCGGAAACGACCCAGGGAAAGAGCGTTCCTTCCGGATACCCGGAGCCGCTCAGAAAGAACGGCGTCGCCGACAGATCGTAGACGGTACGAATGCCAATCTTCTGCTGGACGGCGAGCAGGCCCGAGCTCCAGACGCGCGCATCTTCATCGCGTTTTCGTGCCTCGCTGCGCTCGGCTGCCGAAAGCGTCTCGTTTTGGGCGTCAGCCTTGCGCCAGTAACAATGATGCGCCTCGTCGTTGATCACGACGATGTGCTTCCTGCCGCCCAGATCGCGGCAGACGCGGCGGACCATCTGGTCGGGCGTTTCCTGAAACGGACTCTTCCTCGCCTCGGTTCAGGATCGATTTGGTCAACCTCGCGGCATCGCCGCGCTCGCGCGGGATGAACCCGTGATAATTCGTGATCACGATCCGCGCCTGGCCGAGCTGCTCGAGCAGGTCGGCCGGAAGGATATCGCGCTCGCGGTAGTAGTTGTCCGGATCGGTCGGCAGCAGCACCCGCAGCCGATCGCGGATCGTAATGCCGGGCGTCACGAGCAGGAACGCGTCCGTGAATCGCGAGTCCTGCCGGTTGTCCAGTTTGTTCAGCGCCTGCCAGGCGATCAGCATGGCCATCACGACCGTCT
>JBOGIZ010000825.1:0-11242 GCA_050747805.1 Vicinamibacterales bacterium
ACTCTGGATCGCGCGGACGTCGGAGAGGCCCAGAACGAGCTGCGCGCGATCCCACGCTGCGGTCGGCGCGTCCGGTCCGAGTTCCGGCAGATCGCGCCTTGCGAACGTTCCCGCGAGCGTGAGCGACGCGGTGTAGACAGGAATCGAGAAGATGCCGCGCGTGCGCGTCGCCGTGTCGAGCCGGCCGGTGACGCGCAGGTCGCTCGGCAGCACGACGGCGGTGCGCGCCTCGTCGCGCGCGGTGCCGCCGGCCGCATCGGTCGATCGATGCGTGTACGGCACCACCATCACGGGGCCAAACAGCCGCTGGTCTCCGCCCCATTGCTGCGACACCTCGTCCACAGCCGCCGCGCGACGCGCTTCACGCTCGCCGACGATCCCGTCGATGAGGACGATGGGAATCAGCAGGACGAGGGCGAGGACCGCGACGCCCGCGAGACGAAGCAGGTGCGACGTGCGCACGGTTCGGACCGCCGCTTCGATCGAGTCTGTGTTCACGAGGCTCCTCCTGTCGTCGTTGGGCATGACAGGAGCATAGCGACTTAACTTTGCATTGTAAAGTATTGACGCCGCGTGTGTCGGCCAGGCCCAGTTCGGGTGGGGTGAACTGCGGGATCTGACCGTGCGCCGCAGGTCAAGACTTGGCCGCCCTTGGGCGGGGCCTCGAGATCTGACTCCTTACCAGGCGGAATCGCAGCCGTCGATCATCCGGGCCCGCCGCGATCGGCCATCCGCCATCCGCCGTCAATCATCGCTCATCGTCCATCGTCCGTCAGCCATCGACCATCGACCATCGACCATGGTCCATCGGTCATCGTCGGTCGCTCATCGGCTCATCGGCTCATCGGCCATCGTCCGTCGCTCATCGTCCATCGTCCATCGGCCATCGCCCGTCGGCTCATCGGTCATCGGTCATCGCCCATCGGCCATTGGCCATCGACCATCGACCGTCGGCTCATCGGCTCATCGGCTCATCGGTCATCGGTCATCGGTCATCGTCCATCGTCCATCGTCCATCGATCATCGGCCATCGGCTCATCGACCATCGGTCATCGGTCATCGGCTCATCGACCATCGGTCATCGGTCATCGCCGGCGCGGTCGCGGGTGAGCACGTAGTGGACGGCGGGCGTGATGATGAGCGAGAGCACCATCGAGATCAGGATGCCGCCGATGACGGCGACGGCCAGCGGCTGCAGCATCTGCGAGCCCTGGCCGATCGCAAAGGCCAGCGGCGCCATGCCCGCCATCGCGGCGAGCGCCGTCATCGTGATCGGCCGCAGCCGGCGGCGGCCCGCCTGGATCATCGCCTCCTCGGCGTTCATGCCGAGCGCGCGGAACTTGTGCTCGGCGTCGAGGAGCAGGATCCCGTTCTTCGCAACGATGCCGACGACCATGATGAGCCCCATGAACGATGTGACGTTGAACGTGATGCGCGTCAGCAGCAGTGCGAAGAACACGCCGGCCGTCGAAAGCAGCGCCGACGCAAGGATCGCCGTCGGCGCGGCAAACGATCCGAACTCGACGAGCAAGACGGCGAACACCAGCACGAGGGCGAGCACCAGCACCAGCGTCAGGTCGCGGAACGACTGCTGCTGCTGCGCATAGAGCCCGCCGTATTCGACGCGGATGGACGAAGGCAGGTGCATGTCCGCGACGGCCGCCTGCACTTTCGCGATGCCCGTCCCGAGCGACATGCCCTCGAGGCGGCCCGTCACGTCCACCTCGCGCTGCAGGTTCTCCCGCAGAATTTCGGTCTGTCCGGGATCCTCGGTGATCGTCGCCAGCGACCCGAGCGTCGCGGTGTGGCCGGTGCCGCTTACGAGCAGCGTGTTCTTCATCGCATCGAGCGACGCGCGATTCTCGTCGGGGAACCGCACGCGGATGTTGTAGGCGCGGTCGTTCGCCACGACAGGCGTCGGCGCGACGTCCCCGAGCAGAATCGCGCCGGCATCGGTCGAGACCTCCTCCGGCGTGAAGCCGGCCTGCGCCGCCACGGTTGGATCGACATGGAACGTGACCGCGGGGCCGCTGATCGAATTATCGACGCCGTTGAGGAGGTCCACGACGCCGTCGATCTTGCCGATGCGGTCGGCGACTTTCGACGCCGTGTCGTTCAGCAGCTGCGCGTCTTCGGAAAAGAGCTTGAGATCGATCGGATCCGGGCTCCCCGTCAAGTCGCCGATCATGTCTTCGAGCACCTGATGGAAGTCGGCGTCGAGCTCGGGCTCTTCACGATTCACCTTGTCGCGGAGTTCGTCGATGATCTCGTCGACGCCGCGATCGCGGTCCGCTTTCAGCTTCACGGAGATGTCGCCCGTGTTCGCCTCGGTCACGGCCGCGAGGCCGAGCTGCAGGCCCGTCCGGCGCGACGTCGTTTCGACCTCGGGAATGCTGTGGACGATCTGCAGCACGTGCGAGATGACGCGGTTGGTTTCCGTCAGCGAGCTGCCAGCCGGCATGATGTAGTCGAACACGAACCCGCCTTCGTCCATCTCCGGCAGCAGATCCGATCCGAGCGCGCGGTACGACAAGAACGACAGGACGACGAGGACCACGCTGAAGCCGGCGAGCGCCCACGGATGCTCGAGCGCCCAGCGCAGCCACCCCTCATAGCGCCGAATCACGCGGCCAAAGAAGCCGCGCATCGACGCTTCCTCTGCGGCCAGCACGTGCTGCAGCTCCTCCTCGCGCGTCCGCGCCGGGGGCGTCTCATGCTCCGCGAGATGGCGCCGGATGAAGAACTGGCTGAGCGTCGGCGTCCACGTCAGCGCGAGCGCCAGCGACGTCAGCAGCGCGACAGCCATCGTCAGCGCCAGGGCGCGGAAGAAGACGCCGATCACGCCCGTGATCGCGATGAGCGGCACGAACACGACGATCGGCGTAATGGTCGAGCCGATGAGCGGTACCGTCAGCTCGTCGA
Source organism: Vicinamibacterales bacterium (assembly GCA_050747805.1). Classification (GTDB taxonomy): domain Bacteria; phylum Acidobacteriota; class Vicinamibacteria; order Vicinamibacterales; family 2-12-FULL-66-21; genus JAICSD01. Next base: position 2,923 of record JBOGIZ010000825.1, read on the forward strand.
GCGCGCGTCTGACCGCGTCGAGTCGGCCCTGCCCCGCGTCCCGGTGCAGCACGATGTTTTCGACGACGACGACCGCGTCGTCGATGACGAGGCCGACGGCCGCGGCGAGGCCGCCGAGCGTCATGAGATCGAAGCTCTGGCCGGTGGCCTCGAGAATGATGAACGTGATCGCCAGCGTCACGGGAATGACCAGACCCGCGACCAGCGACGATCCCCAGTCGTGCAGGAAGAGCACCAGGATGATCGACGCCAGAATGATCCCGAGAATCACCGCATCGCGGACGCTCGCGATCGCGGCGGTCACCAGATCCGACTGGTCGTAGTACGGCGCGACCCGGACGTCGGGCGGCAGCGACTGCTTGAGCGATTCGATTTCCTGGTGGACCTCGTTCGCGACCTGCACCGTGTTGCTGTCCGGCTGGCGATCGATCTCGAGCAGCACCGCAGGCTTTTGATCGGCGGTGACGATCGTGTAGACCGGTTCAGCCGATGATGCAACGTTCCCGATATCTCCAATGTGGATCGGCACGCCCGCGGGGCTGTTCTTGACGGCGATCGCGCCGATGCCCTCGGGAGTCGTGACCTGGCCGGTGACGAGACCGAGATAGAGCTCGTGGTTGCGCTCGAGCAGGCCCGGCGAATCGATGAGATTCGTGCTGCCGACCGCGTTGAGCAGGTCAGGAACGGTGATCCCGGTGCGCAGCAGATCGGCGGGACGCGGCGTGATCTGAAACTCCGGCTCCTGTCCGCCCATGATGCGGATCGTCGACACGCCGTTCAGCCGGTTGAGCCTCGGCTTGATCGTGTACGAGCACAGCTCCCAGAGCTGCGAGAGCGATTCGCGATCCGATCTCACGCTGTAGCCGAGCACCGGAAAGCTCGCGAAGGTGAGGCGGTGCGTCGTGATCTGCGCGGCCGCCGGGAGCGACGACCGGATCTGCGCCAGCGCGGCATCGACGCGCTGCAGCGTCGTCACCATGTCGTGGCGCCAGTCGAAGTACAGATCGATCTCGGCCGAGCCGCGGCTCGTGATCGATCGTACCTGCTGGAGTCCGAGGACGCTGTTGACGGCTTCCTCGACCGGGCGCGTGATTGTCACGAGCATCTGATCGATCGGCATGACGCCGTTGTCGACGCCGATGATCACGCGGGGGAAGTCGGTTTGCGGAAAGACGGAAATAGGAATCGCGAGCGCCAGATAGGCGCCCGTCACCGCCAGGGTGACGATCAGAAAAACGATCGATTTCGCGTGCCTGGCGAACCAAGGCTCGTGCGGAGGTGCGTCTTCGGAGATGGGCGTCGACGTCTCTGGCATGCTCGGCGCTTACTTGTTCTTGTCGTCCTTGCCCTTGTCGTCCGATGCCGGCGGCTTACTCGCGACCTGCACCGCGGTGCCGTTCTCGAGCCCGAACGCGCCGGTCGTCACGACCGTCTCGCCGGCCTGCAGACCTTTCGTGATTTGCACCTGATCGCCCTGGGTGATCCCGACTTCCACCGGACGTGCGTGCGCCTTGTGATCGGCGCCGACCACCATCACCGATTTCGCGCCGCTCGAATCCGTGACGATGGCCGCCTGCGGTACAACGATCGCGTCAGGGATCGTCTGCGCGACGATCGCCGCCCGTACGCTCGTCCCCGGCTTCAGCGCGCCGTCGGGATTGGAGACCTGCACCCAAATCTGCTCGGTCGTGCTCGAGGGATCGAGCGCCGGACTGACCACGGTCACGCGCCCCTTGACCGGCTCGTCGATGCCAGGCACGGTGAGCGTGGCCTGGGCGCCAACGGTGACGCCCGCGGCCTGCGCCTGCGGCACCGGCGCGCGCGCGATCACGGACGACGTGTCCATCACGGTCAGGAGGGGCGTGCCGGAACTGGCCATCTCGCCGGCGTACAGCGGGCGATCGGCAATCACGCCGTCGATGGGACTTTCGATCGTCGCGTAGCTCAGTTGCGCTTCGGCCGCTTCGTACTGGCCCTTCGCCGCCGCGAGCTGCGCGTCGGCCTGCTTCAGCGTCGCCGCCTGCGTGACCGCGTTGAGCGAGTTCAGATGCTGCACCGCCTGGTCGTAGGCGCTCCTGGCCTGCGCGAGCGCGACCTGCGCGGCCTGCAGATCGCGTTCTGAGAGCGCGCCCTGTTTCAGGAGCATCTGCCGGTCGTCGTAGATTTTCTGGTCCGCGTCGAGCGCCTCCTTGGCCGTCTGCACGTCGAGCTGCGCCTTCTGCCGCTCCGCCGGCACGCTGCCTTGCCTGACCATCGTGTCGTTGGCCTGGGCCTGCTCGTAAGCGCCGCGCGCCTGATCCGAGGCGGCCTGCAGATCCTTGTGCTCGAGGGTCGCAAGGACCTGGCCTTTCTTGACGCGCGCGCCGCGCTGTACGAGGAACTGCTGCACGGGCGCGGAAATTTTCGGCACGATCGCCGCCTGGCTGAGCGGGTACAGCACGGCGTCGGCCGCGACGATCTGGGAAATCGGGACGCGCGCCGCAACAGCGGTCTGTACGGTCACCACCGGCGGCGGCGCCGGCGCTTCTTTCGAACACGCGGCGAGCGCTCCAGCGATCGCGGTCGCGACGATGATGGAGCAGCGATGAACCATCACAAGATCCCCGTGAGCGTTTGCAGGTTCGCGAGCGCCAGGTGGTACCGCGCCAGCCCGTCGTCATGGGCGTTCTGGGCGTCAGTTAGCGTGGTCTGCGCGTCCACCACTTCGAGGACGTTGGCCTCGCCGGCCTGGTACCGCAGCGTCGTCAGGCGCAGGCTCTCCGAGGCAAGATCGACCGACTGCTTGAGGGAATCAAGCTCCTCGCGCGCGGCCTGCGCCTCCTCGTAGAAGCTGTGCATGTCGGCCTGCAGCTGGCGCGCGGCGAACGACAGCCCGATCTGCGCCTGCGCGGCGCGCAGCCGCGCGGCCGCGATGTGCGCGCCGGTCGCGCCCCAGTTCCAGAGCGGCACGTTGAGGCTGGCGACGACGCTCGAGCCGAGATTGCGGTAGCCGTCGACGGTCGCGGCGAACTGGTTCGAGTCGAGGCCGTAGAAATAGTCGAACGACACGGATGGCAGGATCTCGCCGCGCGCGACCCAGATGTCCTGGTCGGCCTGACGCAGGCTTGCGGCGGCCGCCGCAAGCGCGGGATTGTTCCTCTCGGCCTGCGTCTGGACGGACGCAAACGGCGGGAGCGGCGCGGGCTCGGCGAGATCGTCCGCGACGGCGAAATTCGTGTCGTAGGCCGGGAGGATCACGATCGCCAGTTCGTTCTGTCCCGTGTGCAGCGCGAGCTCGGCCTCACGCAGCTCACGCTGGCGCTGCTGAACCGTGATGTCGGCCTTGATCACGTCGGCCTGCGCGGCTTCGCCGCCGCGCTCGCGATCGCGCGTAATCGCGGCGAACCGCTGCGCGGTCTGAAGCGCCGTGCCCGCCGTGGCGAGCTTTCGCTCGGCGACCACCATGGCGTCGTAGCGCTGGACAACCGTGTAGACGAGGCCCCGCTGGGCAATCGCCGCTTCGGCGCGCGCCGCCGCGAGTGCGGCGTTCGCGCTGCGCAGGCCGGCGGCTTCGGCGACGCCGACGCCGCTGTGCACGTTCGCCTGGTCGATGTATTCGTTCTCGCCGTTGTTGGCTGTGAAGACGCCGGTCGGCGTGCCGTTCGGCTGTGTGTAGATGTAGCTGCTGTTGAATCGCAGACTGGGCAGGAGGGCGGAGCGCGCGTCGGCGCGCGTCGCCTGGGCCGTGCCGACCGTCGCGGCCGCCGCCGCGAGTTCAGGGCTGTTCGTCCGCGCCATGGCGAGCGCCTGCGTCAGAGTGATGGTCCGAGCCGGCGCCGCCGCGGTCTGCGCGGCCTGCGCGACGGCGTCGCCCAAGGAATGCGCGGTTGGCGCCTGCGCCGCCACCGTGGCGCCGCACAGGGCGAGTGCCACGACGCCCGCGCCAGCCGCGGTCTTCAAACGGACCCGCCCCCGGATTCCAGGCGGTCCCGGAAGACGCGCCGGATTTCGTCGACGAGATCCGCCGGATGATCATTCTCCGGCGTCAGCGCGAGGATTGGGATGTCGCCGATCGAGGGATCCGCGTCCATCTGGCGCCGCAGGTCCGGCTCGTCGCGCAGCCGCGCCACGAGCAGGTCGGGGTGCAGCGAGCGCATGACGCGGACGGCCTCTTCGACGGAGTGCGCGGGCGCCACGGCGAAACGCAGCCGCGACAGGATCGCCACACAGCGCGCGCCGCTATCGGGATCGTCGTCGGCCACGAGGACGAGCGGCGCGTAGCCCTGCGGATCCGCCGGACGGCGGCCCCCGCGGGAAACGTGACGACGATCGCTGCCGCGCCGGCGTTCGGATGTCTGGTCGGTCATGGCGCGGATCTTACTACGGCGGAGCGAGGCGACAGGCGTAATTGGCCGCGGGTCAGCAGCTCGATTAGCCGCCGTTCGAAGGCGTCGAGATCCGGTCCCAGTTCGCACGTGGCGCCGGTGAACACGAGCCGGCCCTTCGCGATGACGCTGATTTCGTCGCAGAGGCTCTGGATCTCGTGGGCGTCGTGGCTGCTCAGAAACGTCGTGACCTGTTCGCGCCGCGCCAGCTCGCGCAGCAGCGTCCATGTTTCGTGTTTGGCCGGCAGATCCAGCCCGCGAGTTGGCTCGTCGAGGAACAGCACCTTCGGGCCGCCCATCAGCGCGCGCGCGATCTCGACGCGCCGCTTCATCCCGGTGCTATACGTGCCGATCAATTTGCCGCGGAAGGCGGGATCGAGCCCGACGCTCTCGAGAATGCGCTCGACCTCGCGCAGCGGATCGTGCATGCCGCGGATTCGTGCGAAGTAGGCGAGGTACTCGCGCGCCGTCCAGGTCGACTGGCTCTCGCTGGTTTCATCGCTCACGAGTCCGACAAGGCGCCGCACGGCCAGCGGCTCGCGTACCACGTCGTGGCCCCAGAGCCGAGCCGTCCCGCGCGTCGGCGGCAGCAGCGTGGTCAGGACGCGGATCGTCGTCGTCTTGCCGGCGCCGTTGAGGCCGAGGAATCCGTACAGCTGGCCCTTCGGGATTTTGAGCGTGACGCCGTCCACGGCGACGAAGCTTCCGAAATGCCGCGTGAGGCCGCTCGTTTCCACCGCGTAGTCGTCCGCGGCGATCATCTCGTCCGTCTCCATCGCGTGACCGCCGCCACGAGGCAGATGAGTGGAAACAACGCCGACGCGATTCCCATCTCGTAGATGCCGCTGGCGACCTGCGCGTCGATCGCTGCCCGCGCCTTGAGTACGCGGGGTTGCGCGTCGCCCTCGACGAGATATGTCGCGTTGACGACGATGGGGTAGCGATCGCCGCCGATGTCCCAGGGATTGGTCGGATCGAGCACGACCGGGATGCGCGCAACCCAGCCGGCCGAAACGTGATGGCCGTCGGGCGCGGTCGGTCCCATCTCGTTGAAATAGGTGCGCGTCTCGAGATGCGAGGCCGCCGCGTCGACTGCCGCGCGATCGCTCACGACCTGCAGTCCATCGTCGCCGCTGACGTCGATTCTCAGGCCGGTGATCCGCTGCGACGTGTCGACCGGCAGCAGCACGAACAGATCTTCGCGCGTCTGCTCGTCGGTGCCGATCGGCCACTCGTCGCGGTTGAGGATCGTCCCGCAGCACCGCGCCGGCAGGCGGCCGCCCGGCGGCGTCATGGCCAGCGTGCTGTTCGCGCGGGAGAAAAGCGCGCGGATCGCCGGTGCGCGATTCGGTCTGGGCGCGGGACTGTCATAGCCGCGGTCGGCGAAGAGCATCGGGAAGACGAAGCCGACGACGAGGGCGACCGTAATGATCCAGCGCTGGGCGCGGGTCGCCTCCCACGTTTCAACCCCTTGCGTCCGCAGGAAGATCCACGTGGCCAGCGCAAGCGCGCCTCCGGTGATGACCGCAAGGCTGATCCAGGTCCACGCTGCCGCGGACGGCACACTGTTCGCGACGAGGGTGAATCCCAGCGCGTTCTTGACCAGCACCGCCGGGCTGATGAGCGTCAGACGGCCTGTTCGCGTCGCGCCGTTGCCCTGGGCGACCAGCAGCTCCTGCAGCGGGACGAGGCCCGCGTACGCCAGCACGAGGCCCATCCCTGTCGCGGCGGGAGGCGCCAGACTGCGGCCGATGAAGAGCACGCCGACGAGCGTCCCGATCGCCACGCTCGCGATCAGAATCAACGGACTGGCGGCGAGAAAGCACTTGAGCAGCGGGGGCGCCCCCACGTCGTGCACGTACACCAGCATCATCGGGACGAGCGCGACGTAGTACAGGGCCGCGAGCGTGAAGAGGACGAGGAGTTTGGCGGCGAACCAGGTGCGCCGCTCGACCGGCGCCGTGAAGACGCTTTCGACAAATCGGTTCACGCGCGGACTGGCGATCATGCCGGCGGCAAATGGGATGAATGCCAGCGGAACGAGGATGTAGGCGATGATCCCGTAGCCGTCGAGCCACGTATCCTGCGTCCCCACCGTGGCGACGCCGCCCACGGCGAGCAGGATGACGGCGGCACCGAGCCACGCGAAGCGCCCGCGCATCGCGGCCTGCAGCTCTTCGACAAACAGCGTCCAGATGCCCGCACCGTGCATCGGTCCATCCTTATTACGCCGTGAATGAACGTACGATGACGGACGCCGCTATTTGTGCTGCTTCAGCTCCGTGACGACCTGCTGCCACATGCCAGGGATCGCCTGGATGAAATCGTGCACCTCGGGGATGTGGTGGTAGCCCCACCAGACGCTGAATCCGATGAACCCGAGCCAGAAGAGGTGCACGATCGGACTGATCCAGGCGAAGGGCGCGCCTGGATAGGCCGCGTACGCATGGCGCCCGGAGTAGTAGAACGGCGTCGCGACCGCCTGATAGACGAACAGCAGAATCCCGAATCCGACCCAATACGGAATCCCGGCCGGCATCACGTGGCCGAACAGCGCGTGCGTGGTCGCCAGCGACATGAAGCCGAGCACGAGCACGAGCACGAGCGCCGCATGGATCAATCCCAACAGCGGCACAGCGACGCCGGCCGCCGCCTGAGAGGCGTACGGTGGCTGCGGGCCCGTACCCCAGCGCGGTTGGTGGAACGTGTAGCGCCACTGACGCCGCCAGGCGCGCTGCTGCTGTCGCCAGTGCCGCTTCCAGTCCTTGTTCGTGCGGAAGTACTCGTAATTGCGCTTGGCTTGATCGATGACGTCCTGCGCGGTAAAGCGCCGTCCGCGCGCGGCGGCCTGCTCCTCGGGTGTGTCCGCGTGCGGAATCACGAACATCAGCACCGCATAGAGGGCGAAAAACGCGCCCCTCGTCAGCACCGCGAGGAGCACGAACACGACCCGCACGATCGTCACGTCGATGTCGAGGTACGCCGCGATGCCGTTGCAGACGCCGCTGATCATGGCGCCGTCGCGGATTTGATAGAGCCGCTTTGGCGGCGCATCGCTCTTCGGCGGCTCTTGGCCGTCGCCGTCGGACGCGTTCGCGTCAGCAGCCGCCGCAGCGGCGTCTCCGGCGTCCACAGGGCCCATCTCGGCCAGAATGCGATCGATCTCCGCCGCCGTGACGACCGTCTTGTGCGATCCGAGGAGCGCCTGGCACTTGTCGGCGATCGCCTGCTCGAGATCGGCGATGATTTCGGCGCGATCTGGATTGTTCGCGAGCCGCGTCTCCGCCCGCTCCAGATACGCGCGCAGCGAGGCGTAGCCGGCCTCCTCGATCTGGTACGCGTTGCCGTTCAGATTGACGCCGACAACCTTCTGCATGGTTAACGTCCCACTTGTGTGACGGTCGCGTTGATCTGCTGCCAGTACTCGTTCAGTTCGGTCAGTTGCGTCTGGCCGGCCTTCGTGAGCCGGTAGTACTTGCGCGGCGGCCCCGCGTCCGACTCGCGCCACTCGTAGTCGAGCAGGCCGTCGCGGCGCATGCGGCTCAGCAGGGGATAGAGCGTGCCCTCCTGCGTCGCAAATTCCGTGGACGCGAGGCGCTGCAGGATGTCCGCGACGTACACCTGGTCGGCCGCGATAATCCGCAGGATCAGGAACTCCAGCAGTCCCTTGCGAATCGCCGCGAACCGTTCGTTGACGCTCAATACAAGCTACCTTGTTAAGACAAGGTAGCAGGTGCTTCGCTTATCGTCAACCCCATTTCGACGCCATGCCTTGTCCCCCGGCGGAAACACCATGCCAAAGGTGCCAGCCACCCTTGGTTCATCGTCGCGTCATCTTGCGGGGCGCATGCTGAGGACTGACGAATTTGTCGAGGAGGTTTGATGTGCGCCGTATCAGCGTGATCGTCGGAGTTTGTGCCCTCACCGTCGGACTCGCCGCCAAGGCGGGCCCCTAC
>JBOGIZ010000826.1:0-2713 GCA_050747805.1 Vicinamibacterales bacterium
AACGAGCTTGCGAAGATCGATCGCTGCTTCATCGGCGGACCGATACGCGCGGCGCCCTTCCTGCGGGAGCGTCCGATCGAAAAACGTCTCGAAGGCGCGCGCGAACGCGGCCGTCCCGCGGATGCTCGCCACATCGAGCAGTTCCTGCCGCAGCGCGCCGAGACCGTCTGGATAGTCCAGGTCGTGGAGCGGACGGCCAAGGACGACGGCCGCTGCGACGAGGGAGGCTTGCGCGAGGTCGCCCGCGACATCGAACGAGACATCGTCGGGAGGACGCGCGATGCGCAGCTCCGACCACAGCCGCTCGGCACTGAGTTGCAGCCGTTCGATCGGCCGGCCGTACATCGCGTCCAGCACCACGATCTGGCTGTCTGGTGTGAACGTGATACAGCCTGCGCCAAGAACGCCGTGCATCACGGTTGCATCGTGGAGTCGCGCCAGCGCCGGCACGAGTTCGAGCAGCAGGCCCAGCGCGGCATCGAGGCCGCCGACGATCCCGCATTCCGCCGCGACTTCGAGGGCCTCGGCAAGCCGGCGCCCGGGAACGTATTCCGAGACGACAACGAGGCGTCCTTCGTCGTCACGCAGGACATCGCGCGGGCGGGCGAAGCGTTCGTCTTCGAGCCCCGCCAGCACGGCGATTGCCTCCCGCAGCGGCTGCTCGAACACCCAGAGTTCGGGCCGGAGCACGAGCCGTTCCAGGAGGTCGCCGGTCACGCGATCGAATTCCAGCACACGCTGGCCGAGACCGTCGCGGTAGCCGGTCGAGGAGACGGACGAAATCGTAGCCGTCGGTGCGGATCGCATCGTCGCTCGAACTTCAAGAACGTTGCAACGCGCGCTCCACCATGCCAGATTTGCGCGCGTCGGTTAATTGCTTCTGGGTGTGCGAGTTAGTGCGATTGAAGGGCCGGAGATCGCGCCGGTCGATTACAATTCCGACGCCGCACGGCGCAACGTGTAAGTGCGCTAGAGTGAATTTCATATGGCGGATCCGAACGAACTTCAGGCGCTGGCCGCGGCGCTTCGCGGCGCGATGGAATCGGCCGAAGGGCTCGCATCCGTGCGAACCCGGGTGCAAGCCCTCGCCCGCGGCGGCGACGTCGCGGACGCCGATCTGGACGATCTTCAGCGGCTGTCGCTGACCAATGCGCTCGCGGCGGAAGCGCTGCGCGGATTGATCGAGACCATGCTGCGGCGGCGCGGCAAAGCGGCAGCGGCGGCGGTGGCCGGTGAAGGCGGCCTCGACGAGTGATCCGGGTCGTCACGGCGTTCGTGCTGGCCGCTTTGTCGCTGCAGCAGCCCTCGCGCGACGCCGCGCGCGCGATGTCGCGGACGGGTGCGATTCGCGGACGCGTGCTCACCGCGGCGGGCGAGCCGCTTCGCAAGGCGCGGGTCGCGCTTACCTCAGAGGGCAGGGACGACGGCGCACCCGTTTACGCGGACGGCGACGGTCGTTTCATGTTTACGAACCTGAGCCCCGGACGCTACGTGCTGACGGCCTCGAAGGCTGGCTACGTCACCACACGATTGGGCGCCAGTCATCCGCTCGAGCCTCCGACGCCGATCACGATTCCCGACGGCGGCGGCGCGGTCGACGTGGAGATTCGCCTCGCGCGCGGCGCGGCGATTAGTGGACGCGTCCTTGACGACAACGGGGATCCCGTCATCGCGGCCCCGGTCGCTGCCGCTCGCGTGATTCACGCGGGCGCGCGGGTCACACTCACAACCGTGAAGGCGAGTACGACCGACGATCTCGGCGACTACCGGCTGCCGGAGCTTGCCGCGGGGTCCTACATCGTGACGGTCGATCCCTCGGACTCGATGTCCGCGATGCGAACGGCAGGCGTCATGATCGGTCCGACCGGGCGCGTGATCGCTGGCGACGAGCCCTGGACGCATTGGCGGCGCGCCTATTATCCGAGCGCGGCGAGTCTCGGTCAGGCGCAGGCCCTGCCGCTCCAGACCGGACAGGAGTTGACAGGGATCGACTTCGCCGTTCGCCCGACGGCGACCGCACAGGTGTCGATATCCGCCGCTGGGGCGGACGGATCGCCGGCGGACGGAAGTGTCGTGATCACATCCGACTCGCCGCTCGATCCCGACCGGCACGCCGGGTCGTTCTCGCCCGAAGGGCCGGCCGTCGTGCCGCTCGAACCCGGCGAGTGGGATGTGTTCGCCGACGGCGGCGACGCCGGATCGGCGATTTCCCATCTGAGTGTCGGCGAATCCAACATTGCGCTCAGTCTGACGCTGCGCAAAAAAGTCCGCGTGAGCGGCCGCGTGCTCGTGAACGGCGCGGTGCCCGTGTCGAGACAGGACTTGGCCATCGAGGCGTTGCCGCACGTACTCGCGGGCGGAGACGCGCGCGCGGTATCCGCCTTCGTCATTTCGCGCCTACGCCGACCCGCGAGGGTGGGCGCCGATGGGTCGTTTACGCTCAGCGTGGATCAGGGCCCGGTGGACCTGCGGTTTGTGAACCTCCCAACCGGCTGGTCGGTGCAGTTTGTCTCGATTGGGACGCGGCGGATGCCCGAGCCGGCGATCGACGTCTCCGGCACGGACGACATCGCCAATGTCGTCATCGAGATCAGCACGCGGCAAACGCTGGTCTCCGGCGTGGTGGAGTCGTCGCCGGGTACGTCTTCGCGATCGTCGGTGATCGTCTTTCCCGCGGATCCCGCGCTGCTCTCGGATCCCGACCGCTGGGCGC
>JBOGIZ010000827.1:0-2433 GCA_050747805.1 Vicinamibacterales bacterium
GGAGTGCGGAGTGGGGGGGGCGGGGTGCGGAGTGCGGAGTGCGGGGGGCGGAGCGCTGGGGGCGGCTCGCACAGGGGACGGGATGCGGGGCGGGACTGGACGTGCGGGACACCACTGAATACACGAGAACGACGGAAAAGGTCAAAAAACGGGTTGGCCACATTCCGTGTAATCCGTGGCCTTATTCCGCTCGCAGCGCGCTGACGGGATCCACGCGCAGCGCGCGGCGTGACGGGATCCACCCCGCGAACAGCGCCGCGACGGCAATCGTCACCGCGACGGCCGCGAACGTCCCCGGATCCGTCGGCGTCGTCTGGAACAGAAACGACGCGATGACGCGCGTCGCGAACGCGGCGCCGACGAGGCCGATCGCAATCCCGATCACCATCGGCTTCGCGACATCGGTCAGCATCATCGTCAACACGTCAGCCGGTGTCGCGCCGATCGCCACGCGGACGCCGATCTCGCGCGTGCGGCGCGCGACGGCGTACGCGGTCATGCCGAAGATGCCCACCAGCGTCAGGAGCAAGCCGAGCGCGCCGAGTAACGTGAGGAGCAGCATGCGATGGCGCGGCAGCTCGACGTCTTGATCCACAAGCGTCGACGCTGGTCCCACGTGTCCGACGATAACCCGCGGACCGATCGACTCCGCGATCTGCTTCAGCCGATCCGCGGCGACCGCGCTGCCGCCGCGCACCCGCATCACCATCGCCAGCGTTGTCCCCACGGCGTTCGGCGTTGGCGGCGCGTCCGGCCGCACGTTGGGCAGGATGTACATCTCTGGTCCGCCGGGATCCTCGGGGCCGCCCAGTTTGAGATCGGGGACGACGCCGACGATGCGTAACGCCCGTGGCGCCTTGTCGCCTGTGATCAGCGTGTGGCCGACGGCGCCACCGTTGAAGTATTTCGCGTTACCGGTCGCGTTGATGAGTGCCGCCTGGCCGGACGCGCGGTCCGCGTCCTCGAGGCGCCGTCCCGCCAGCAGCCGCACGCCCATCGCCTCGAAGTAGCCCGGAAGCACGATGCGCAATGCGCCGTCGATCTCGGCGCCGGTGTCGGCTTTGGCGAACAAACCCATCGACCCGCCCGTCAGCGCCAGTTGATCGACGGCTCCGACCGCGGAGACGTCGGGCAGGTGGAGCAGCGCTGTCTGCAGTTCCGGATAAAACCGAGCTCGCAAGGCCGGCGTCTGATCCACCGGCTCCACTTCGAACGTGAGGATGCTCGAGGGATCGTAGCCGAGATCCACGTCGAGCAATCTGGAGAAGCTTCGCACCATCAGGCCCGCACCGCTCACGAGGACCAGCGCGAGCGCGATCTCTACCGCGATCAGCCACTGTCCGGATCGCCGCGAGAGCGGCGCGGCGCCGATGCGGTCCCCGCCGCCCAGCGTGGCGTGAAGACTTGCCGACCTCGAGAGCTTCAGGGCGGGCGCGAGACCAAAGGCCAGCGCCGTGACGACGGTGAGGACGAGCGTGAACGCGAGGACGGTGGCGTCGATCGTCGGCGGCGAATTGGCGGGCAGCGAAAGCGGAATGAGCGCGACCAGCGAGTCGAGCGAGACGTACCCAAGGCCGACGCCAACAATCGAGCCGACCAACGCGAGCAACAGGCTCTCGACGAGCAGTTGCCGCACCAGGCGGCCACGTCCAGCACCGATCGACGCGCGCACGGCCAGTTCCTGACGCCGCGTCGCGCCGCGCGCCAGCAGGAGTCCCGCCACGTTGACGCATGCAATGAAGACAATGAGCGCGACCGCCCAGCCGAGCGTCCGGAGTGTCTTGCCATAGCCCGACGTCGCGCCCTCGTACAATGAAGTAGCGATGGCACGCGCGGATGTTGGCGACGTCTCGACGAAGTTGGGCTGGGGCGCCGCCGTCAGCAGTCGCGATGCCTCTTCGGGTGTGACGCCGGGTCGAAGCCTCGCGACGACCGGCGTCGAGCCCCGGCGATCGAGCCATGCATCGGCCCACTGGCTTGGCTGCCACACGGCGGTGTTGTTGTAGAAACCGGCCGGCAGGACGCCAACGATTGTGACGGGCGCGCTCTGAATCCGGATCACGCGTCCGAGAACGGCCGGATCGCCGCCGAACTGCGATTCCCAGAACGCGTGCCCGAGCAGCGCCACGCCTGGGGCGCCCAGCCGCGTGTCCTCGACCCGGAAGCTGCGGCCGAGGATCGGTGCGACGCCGTAGGTCTCCAGAAAATCCTCCGAGGCGGACCCCACGACCAGCCGCTGCGCAATACCAGTGTCGACAATGAGAGGCACGAAACCGCTCACGCGTCCGGAACCGATGTGGGCGACGACCGACGACATTCCCCGCCATCCGCGAATGTCCGCCGTCGACGGAAACAGCCGCATCGTCCTGCCGGTTCGACTAAGGCAGCGTCAATAAACAAGCTTTACATGCTCGGTTCAACGACCTATACTGC
>JBOGIZ010000828.1:0-1544 GCA_050747805.1 Vicinamibacterales bacterium
CCGCCGACGGGCCCCCGGGAATGGCGGTCATCGCCGTTCCAGTGGATCGTGACAATCAGACAACGACGGCGGCGGCCGTCACGGTCTCGCTCGGATCGGTCGCGCAGCTTCAGACCAAGGACCGCAGGGTCACTCTCTGGTTCGCGCCGGTCGTCGTCGCGCTGCTGACGCTCATCATCGACTGGTTCGCGCGGCGCCTCATTCACCGCCCGATCGCCCAGATCCATTCGACGATGCGGCGCGCCGGTGACGGGGACTTTTCCGCGCGGGCGCCGATTGTCAGAAACGATGAAATCGGGCAGGTGGCGGCCGGCCTCAACGACATGCTCGCGCGCCTGCAGGACCTCAACGAGGCATTGCAGGAGCGCGTCGACGAAGCCACGTCGGAGCTGCGCGTGAGGAATCGCGAGCTCGTCGACAGCTATCAACGCGTCTTTACCCTTCGCGAGGCGCTCGTGCGCGCGGAACAATTGGCCGCAGTGGGCCAGATGGCCGCGAGTGTCGCGCACCAAGTCGGCACGCCGCTGAATCTGATCTCCGGCTACGTGCAAATGCTGCACGAGGACGCCGCAGTCGACCCGAAGACGGCGCGGCGCCTGGCGATCGTCCAGGAGCAGATCGGGAAGGTGGCGGCGGTCGTGCGGACGCTCCTCGATCACGCGCGCCGTCCCGACACGCGCTGGCCGACCGCGCTCGGAACGCTGCTGGCGCGCGTGGCGGACGTCGCGCGCCCGAAGCTCGATGCGTCCCATATCGCGCTGACCCTCGACGTCTCGCCCGAGCTCCCGTCCGTCGAAGCCAACGGCCAGGAGCTCGAGCTGGCGATCCTGAATCTGGTCAACAACGCGCTCGAAGCGATGCCCACGGGCGGCGCGCTCACGATTCGAGCGACCGCGGCCGGGCGCGGCGTCCGGATCGAGATTGTCGACACGGGCACGGGCATCGCGCCGGAGCTGCTGCCGCGGATCTTCGATCCGTGGGTCACCACCAAGGCGGCCGGACGCGGCACCGGCCTGGGGCTGAGCATCACCAAGGACGTCGTGACCCGCCACGGCGGCACGATTGACGCGTCCAGCCAACCAGGGCGCACGACGTTCACGATCGAACTTCCCGGACACCTGCAGGACCCGAGCGCCCTGCGAGCGAGCGATGACGGGCACAGGTGAAGAGGTCCGGATGGGCGCGGTCCTCCGGTTGAACATGGCCAGAATTCTTATCGTTGACGACGACGGCGAAACATGTCGGTTCATGGCGGAGCTGCTCGATCGATCCGATCGCGAGATTCGGACGACGCAGCGGGCCGACGAGGCGCTGGGCCTCGCCCACGATCCGTTCGATCTGCTGATCTCCGACATCAATCTCGACGCCCAGCAGACAGGGATGGACGTCCTCCGCGCGTTCAATGTGGCGAATCCGTCCGGTCAAGTCGTGCTCATCAGCGGCTTCGGCACGCTGCAGACCGCGATCGAAGCTGTCCGCGCGGGCGCCTACGACTACATCAGCAAACCGTTCAACATCTCGGAGGTCAAAGCGACCGTCGAACG
>JBOGIZ010000829.1:0-2015 GCA_050747805.1 Vicinamibacterales bacterium
GCCTACGGCCGGCCATGGCGATCCAGAGAACAGGGAAACACAAGTCGGTTGCCGTCTTGAGCGACTTGCGTTTCCCTGCTCTCTCGATCGCCACGCCGCGCGAAGCGCGGCTCGCCTGACGACCCTCTGCGCCCTCTGCCCTCGGCGCGCTCTGCGTGAGATCGTCCGTGACACGTTCACACGCCGCGCACGTGGTCAGGGCACTCTGTCAGCGCGCCTTCACTTCATAGCGCGCGACCATGCCCGCCAGCATGTGATCGCTGAAGTGGCAGTGATAGAGCCAGATGCCCACCGCATCCGGCACCATGTCCGCGGTAATCATTTGAGCGGCCTCCACCGCTATGACATCGGCGCGCTGCCCCGCGACGAGCACGGTATTGCCGTGCCAATGCGGCGTATGCGCGTTGAACAAGTCTCCGAGCGTCGCGACATACCACCGAACGCGGTCGCCCCGCTTCATCGTCATCATCGGCATATTGCCGAAGAGATAGCCGTTGATGGACCACTTGATATTGGTCTCGACGAATCCCGTTCCGACGACCGTGCCCGCCATGCCGTCGGCGCTGATTGGATGGCTGTCGTCGCGATGCACGCCCTTCGGGTCGGTCGTGTGATCGCGGATGTTGTCGTCGAGATACACGCTCTCGTTCTCGTTGAGCGCGATGAACACGTTCACGAACTCGCGATCCACGTCTTTCGGCCGGCCGTCCGGACGCGCCATGCCGCGCCGCGTCACGATAATGGCCCCGAAGAGGCCCGACGCCACGTCGCGGAGCTCGTCGGTGTGCGAGTGGTAAAGCCAGACCAGCGAACTCGGATCGCGTGGACCAGGGCCCGCGCGCTCCGGAATCCTCCACACGTAGGTATGCGTCGCGCCGGGCGGCACGCCGCCGTCCTTTCTGTCGGCGCCGGATGTGCCGTCGTTGTAGTCCACGCCCTCGGAGTCCTTGCCGTAGAGAACTCCGTGCGGATGCATGCTATAGGGGTGCGTCGCGGTGTTCTTGAACACGACCTTGATCGTATCGCCCACTTCTCCGCGCAGAATCGGCCCGACCAGACCGAGATAGCGATCCTCCGCGGGCCCCATCGCCTCATCGCGGCCTGACGGCGCGTAGCCCCACTGCACTTCGTCGGCCGCCACGTAGTACGTGCGCGTCTTGCCCGCGGGTGCGGTCCGCGGAGCCTGCGCGCCAATTCGCTGCCCGCAGAGAAGTACCCCTATGGTCATGACAGCGACGAAGAGCACAGGGCGAAGCCGCTCGATCATTGTTCCTCCGGATGCCACACGCCACCTCCTGGCGCGCGTTGTCAAACTAACGGCCGCCGAATACCGGGCGATTTCAGATGCCTGGCGAACGGACGGATCCACGCCGGACCTGACGCTTCGGCGACGCACTCATCGTCATCGGCCTCGGTCCGAAAGCGCACCGGGTGAGCTTCCGGAAGGCACGAGTGTGACGGGTTCGCGGCAGCTGTCACGGACAATCCCACGCAAAGAGCGCAAAGGCCGCAAAGGGCGCAGAGAAATCCATCCTCGCTGGTGCTGCTGACGCGTGTACCGGCAGGTCGTCAGGCGAGGACGGCCTACGGCCGGCCGTGGCGATCGAGAGAACGGGGACAGACAAGTCGGTCGCGGTCTTTATCGACTTGTGTGTCCCCGTTCTCTCGATCGCCCGCCGCGCGAAGCGCGGCTCGCCTGACGACCTCTGCGCCCTTTGCTCTCGCCGCGCTCTGCGCGAGATCGTCCGTGACAGCGATCACCCGCCGCGGACATGGTCAATCGCCGCCGCGAGCGGCTCCGCAGACGATCGAGCAGCGCGCGCACGGCGTCGGCATGGCGGTGATCGGCGCCGCCGCGGGCGCGGTCGCGGCTGTGGGCCTGACGCGGCTGATGACGTCGCAGCTCTTCGGCGTCGCGCCGCGCGATCCGCTCACGTTCGCCGCCGTCGCCGTCGTGCTGCTGGTGGTGGCGGCCGCCGCCTGCTGCGCGCCCGCCCGCCGCGCGATGCGCGTCG
>JBOGIZ010000830.1:0-8712 GCA_050747805.1 Vicinamibacterales bacterium
GTGTGAGATCGGTCAGCCCGAGCTCCTTTGGCAGCTCGGCGCTGTGCGCCCGGACTTCAGCGGCGTCCTCGCGAATGGTGGACATCGTCAGACCCGAACGCCGCTAGAAGGCGTATCCCACGGTGAACGTAATCGGGATCGTCAAACCAGGATTTTCCGTGAACAGGTTGCCGTTCGAGTAGTGGTTCACTTTGACGCCGACGGCGATGTGCCGTCCGGGGCCGACGAACGCGCCGGCGCCCATGAAGTCCTGGAACGTGAAGTGGTGCCCCGTGTCGAGTCCGTCCACGACCACGCGCGAGATGACGGTCGGGCCTGCGAGCGAGTAGCACAGATACACGTCGGCCTCGCGCATGCGCAGCACGGTAAAGCGGAACAGCGGATACGCGGAAAGCGTCGAGGGGCGATCGTGATCGAGCCTGCTTCGCCAGGTCGAAACGCTCACGCCCAGATCGAATGAAAAAAGGCGCGCCGTGTGGAAGACATTGCGCTCGTAGTGGACCGCCACGCCCCGATCGATCTGGACGGTGCCGTTCCAGAAAATCGGCACGGTCTTCGAAGTGAAGCGGCTTATGCCATATCCGTAAGGCGTCGAAATCTCAACCGCGACGAGCTGACGCGGAAAAAACGCGGACTCGTGCGCGATCGCCTCGACCCGCTCGGGTGGCAGCGGACGGATCGTGTACCGCACGCCGGCCGACGCGAGCATCGCCCTTGGCTCCTGCACGCGGGCGTTGGACGGTGAATACGTGAGCCCTGCGCTCAGCGCCCAGGCCTTAGAGATCGCATACTCCACTCCGCCGCCCGCGAGCACGGACGCGTAGTGCGCGTCGCTCACCACTTGGGCGCGGTTCACCATGAAGCCATGCCGGCTCGTCAGGCCGAGTCCGGCCTCGCCGTACACCGCCGTGCGCCCGTGCAGTGGCACGCGCGCTCTGAGCGTCAGTCCGGCGAACTGCGTCCAGACGGAGTGCGCGACACGGTCGCCGTTGATGTCCGTGTACTTCACCCACTCCACGGGCCGCATGTAGGTCGCCTGGATGGCGAGGTCAGGGGTGAGCTCGCGACCGAAGATGGCGACGCGGACGGCTGCGTGCGGGCTCGCGACGCTCGCGGCGTGAAAGGTCGGTTCGACCTGCGCCGCAGAAAACGGTTCATCGATGTAGCCAGGTTCGAACGCGACGTAGGCGTTTTGCAGCAGCACAGGATACTGGACGCGGTCGGCATCGTTTGCCGGCTGCGCCGTCTGCGCGCGCGCCGAACCGGCGGCGATGCCGAGGAACATGATTCCCGCTGCGATTCGAAAGGTGCGCACCATACCCGATATACACTTATTTGAACATGCTGAACTGTTTCCGGCCGCTCCTGGTGGCGGTCACCTTGACCGCGACTGCTACGACCGCCCTGGCCGCCGAACAGACGCTGCTCATCACGAAGGCGCCCGCCGGTTCCACCGTGGAAGTGGTGCTTAATGGCACGAAAGTCGCCTCAGGTCCGGTCGGTCCAGACGGGCAGGCGAAGCTGCCATTCAGCCTGCACGGCGCCGGCAAGGATCAGATGGACGCCAACGTCTATCTCGATGTGTGCGGAAAGACGTACCGCGTCCAGCTCGTCGATCGCGGCAAGGCTCCCGATCCCCCCGACGCGGCCTGCGATCGCCACGACATCTCGGGCATCTATTGGCTCCGCAGCGTGAACACGGTCGTCGTCGATGTCGGTTCGGCCACGCCGTCACTGCTGCTCATCAAAGGCGCCTACAAGCCGCCGCCGGAGGTATCGGATGCGGAGCACGCGCCGAAACCGCACGGGCAGTCGCCGCGCGGCCTGATGGTGTTCGGCGCCGCCGGGGACAACTCGTTCAGCGATTTTCAGACGGTGGCGTGCGGAGACGTCGGCTGCCCGACGCCCAAATTCAATCCCACGTACACATTCGGCGCGGAGTACTGGTTCAGGCCGTATGTCGCAGCGGAGGGCGTCTTCATCAAACCGCTCTCCCAGAAACTGAGCGGCGTAGACCCGAACAACACGTTCAGTTTCAACACGACGCTCGATACCCGCATCTACGCTGCCGAGGGAAAGGTCGCGGCTCCGGTTGGCCGTCTGAAGATCTATGGCCACGGCGGACTGGACTTTCAGCAGTCCACGATGACGACGAACGAAACGATCCAGAGTACGACTGTGACGACGAGCGACGGCACCGTGCTCACGATTCTCGGCGGCACCCAAACCATCGCGCAGAAAACACAGGGCTTCAGCTGGATCTTCGGCGGCGGCGTCGAGATCTGGCTGACCGGCAGGATCGGCCTGTATGGGGACCTCGGCATCGCGCGGCTGAAGGGATCGGCGACGGACAAGAGCGGAGCGGTGCTCGATGATCACGCGTCGTACGTCTTCGTTGGCGTGAAGTTCCACCTGCAGCGGTAGCGGCGCTGCCTGCTCCCTACGATCCGGTCGAGGGCGGCGTCACCGAGTCCAGCGTGATCTCGAAGATGAGCGGCGTGTTCGGCGGGATGCCTCCACTGCGCTGATTCCCATATCCGAGTGACGCCGGCACGATTAGCCGCCGCAGCCCTCCAACCTTCATTCCGGTAACGCCCTGGTCGAATCCCTCGATCACCTGCCCCGCGCCGATCGTGAACGGCAGCGGCGTACTGCCGACGCTCGTCTGAAACTGCAGACCTTTGAGGTCGGGTTTGGTCGCGTCGTACAGCCAGCCGGTGTAATCGGTCGTCACGGCATCGCCCGACGCCGCGGGGTCGCCTGTGCCGACGATCAGATCGACGATGACGAGCGATGTCGGCGGCGTCGACGCCGTCGGCGTCGTGGTGGTCGAGGGCGTCGTTGGTGTATTGGAGCAGCCAGCGAGCACAGCGCAGAGGAGCACCGCCGCGGCGGCCGACAGGGCGCGACTGATGGCGCGAAGCGTCACAACGATCATTCTACCCTGACCGGCGCGCCGACCCGCGAGGCGTGCGCGGAGGTCGTGGCCATCCGGAATCCCACCCAGGCGAGCGCGAGGAGCCAGACGAGG
Source organism: Vicinamibacterales bacterium (assembly GCA_050747805.1). Classification (GTDB taxonomy): domain Bacteria; phylum Acidobacteriota; class Vicinamibacteria; order Vicinamibacterales; family 2-12-FULL-66-21; genus JAICSD01. The sequence goes on from JBOGIZ010000830.1 coordinate 3,032, forward strand.
GTGAACCAGCCGGCGCCCGCATACAGCGCATTCCCGTCGAGCGTGAGCGGCATCCGCAGCACCACGGAGTTCACGACAAACATGATCGCCGAGGCGAAGATGCCGATCCGGATGAGCAGCAGCAGGGCGATGTTCAGGGAGACCGCATTGATGAGGGCGTCCGCGAAGCGCTGGCTCGTGCTGCCGTTGCCGATCGCCGAGACGATCGCCACCGTCGCGATGGCGAGCGCGACGAACACCCGCTCCGACGTCCGATCGGTCATTTTCCAGGCGGCGGTGCGCGGCCATCGACCGGCCGACCATTCCAGCGATCGGCGCGCCGCCCATTCGAAGAGCCAGCGGAAGACCGAAAACTCGAACACGGTGATGAGCGTGTTCTGCATCCCGTTGTTCAGAGCGCCGAGCAGCGTGACAAGATAGTCGCGCGCGCCGAGCAGCGGACCGAATTCCGGCAGGTGCGGGATCGGTTCCGGCAGCCCGACCATCATCTGCAGCCTGTCGCCGGCAAGATTGAGCAGCGAGAAGCCGGCGCCGCATGCGATGCCGAGGAGCACGTCGCGGCCGATGATCGGATCGCGCACGCGTCCGCTGAGCAGGCGCGTCCAGCCCACGAGCATCGACGGCCACGCCCGGCGGACGAACGGCTCGAGACCCACGTACAGGATATACATCGCGCCGCCGACGAACATGCCCATGCCGATCTGCAGGAACAACCGCTCCTGCTCGGCGTTGACGTCGTTCACGTGTCGGCTGGCGGCCCAGATAGCCGTGTACAGCAGCGTCGTGAACGCGGCGATTGTGAACGCGCCGCGCAAATCGGCTCGCCCGCGTCGGACCTGCCGATATGCGGCGCCTGCGGCTCCCGCCAGCAGCACGTAGATCACGTAGGCATTGGTGCCTTGCCTGCGGGCCGGACCAGGCGCCGGCTCGCGGCCGGGCTGATTCCAGGGCCCGATCACCTTGAAGTCCACCGCGCGGCCCCGATAGCCCGACGCTTCGATCGTGATGGGCGTGCTCGTGCCCGGCAGCGTGGCCGACCAGGACCGCCGCTCGTCTGCGTACGATGGAGGCGTCCACCTCGGACTCGACTCGGTCAAGCTGTGCACGTCGAATCCGGCGGCGTCGAGGAACGGCGTCCAGTCGACCCGTCTCACAGGGCCGGATTGGGCGGTTTCCTTCTGGGGCGGCGCGGCCGTGAACCACTGCAAGCGTCCACTCGTGTCGATGACGGTCATCGTCATTCCGTGAATCACGATCGGCGGGTCGCTCGTGTTGATAGTGGCACCACTGTCGCGCGGCACGATGGGCGTTGGGCTCGTGCGGTACCAAAATCGAACGACCGGGGGAGTTCCCGACGGCAATTCGGCCCAGTGCGTCCTGCCGCTCCCGTGCGCGTCCGCCCAGCCGAGATACGACGTATCGTACTGAAAACCGTAGGCGCGATCGGCGAAGGGTTCCGTGTAGCCAAAGGATTCGCGCAGCGTCTCGCTGCGATCGGCGAGCACCGCCGCGGGCTTGGTGAGCGGGACGCGCGCGAGAAGCGACGTCCGGCCCGACACCCACGCGCACGCCAGCACCAACCCGGCGGCGACGGCCAGCCAGACAACTCCGGACGCGGTCGACATCGCCGCGTGATCGCCGCCGGCCGCCGCCACCATCTCGGGCGACGGCGTTTCGCCGGCCGCGAGCGCGGCGGCAAGCGGATCCCCTCCAGGCAGCGCAGCCGACACGGCAATCGCCGACGCGGGACGCCGCGCCGGCTCCGGCTCGAGACAGCGCAGAATGGCCGCTTCGATCGCGGGATCGAGTCCTCGCACCAGGGCGGTCGGAGCGGCGAGCGTGCCGTCGCGATGCTGCTCGATCAAATCCGACAGGTTCTTCGCGTCGAACACACGGCGCCCGGTGAAGATCTCGTACAGTACGAGACCGAGCGCGTAAATGTCGCTGCGGACCGTGACGTCCTGGCCCGAGAGCTGCTCGGGCGCCATATAGGCGGGTGTGCCCGCGCGGATGTCCTGCACCTCGCCCACGGCGGCGAGGCTGAAGTCCATGATGCGGACTTTTCCGCTCCCGTCGAGCATGATGTTCGCCGGTTTCAGATCGCGGTGCAGCACGCCCCGTTCGTGCGCCGCCGCGAGGCCCGCGCAGATCTGCCGCGCGATGTCGAGCCCTTTGTCTTCCGGCACACGTCCGATCCGGCGAAGCAGGCTCGACAGATCCTCGCCGTCGACGTACTCCATCGTGATGAACAGCTGGCCATTCATCTCACCGATGTCGTAGACGCGGCAGACGTTTGGATGCGACACCTGACGGGCCGTCCGGACTTCGTTGTGGAACTGCGCGAGACGGACGGGATCGCCGGCCAGCGGCTCGGGCAGGAACTTGAGCGCGACCGGCTGTCCGAGCCGCAGATCCTCGGCGCGGTACACCTCGCCCATGCCTCCGCGGCCGGCGAGGCCGAGAATGCGATACCGATTGTCGAGGATCGCGCCCGGCGCGAATCGGCCGTGATCGATCGACCCCGACGAATGCAGCCAGCCCGAATCCGAGGTCGGCGAGAGGTGAGGCGTCGAGGCGAGCCGTGTTTGATCGTCCCCGGCAGTCACGACGGCCGCGGCACTCGTCGAGTGTCCGCACGCGGGACAGAACCGGCTGCCTGCGGGCACGGCGGCGCCGCAGCGGGTACACGACACGGAGGGCATTGTACGCGGAGTGCGGCCCCCGGCTCATCCGTAGCTCGTCTCGTCGCGGCCTCTCCAGCTACACTTGAACCTCTATGGCGAAGCATCAGCAAAAAGATTTCACACGCACCGATCTGATCAAGGCGCTGAACGACGACCTCTCGCGCGAGTATCAGGCCATCATCTCTTACGTTGTGTACTCGCAGGCGCTCAAGGGCGCCGAGTATATGGCGATCGCGAAGGAACTCGAGAAGCATGCCGCGCAGGAGCTGGCGCATGCGCTCACGGTGGCGAAGAACATCGACTATCTTGGCGGCACCATCACGGGCACGCCGAACGCCGTGAAGCTGTCGGACAAGCCTACTGACATGCTGCGTTTCGATCTCGACAACGAGAACGAAACGGTGCGTCAGTACCGCCAGCGCGTCCGCCAGTGCGAGACGCTCGGGGAGTACGGCATCGCCGAGGATATTCGCGAAATCGTGCGCCAGGAGCAGGAGCATCAGAAAGATCTCGCCGACGCGCTCGGTGAAGACGTGCCAGACGTCTCCAAGCTGCCGCCGCGCCGGGCCTGAGTCTCGACTCGCGCGGGACTCGCGTCCGCCGGCATTCGGCGTCGATCTGTCCGGGGCGACGCCGTTCGTGGTCTACTGACGGGGGAGGCATCATGCGACAGGTGTGTGTCGCCGGGCTCGCGCTCATGCTCGGGGCCGCCGCGCAGCAGCCGGCGGCCGCGCAGCGTCGCGGCGCCGAGGCAGGGCCGGTCAGCTTTGCGGTGGTGGTGACGGACTCGTCGGGGGCCCAGCTGACTGGCGTCGACGTTGACCTCTCGGGCGCGGCCGCGCGCGAGGGACACACGGAAGACGGACGCATTGCGTTCGAGAATTTGCCGGCGGGGACGTATCAATTCAAGTTCCAGAAGAACGCCTACATCACGCTCGAGCGCGACGTCGTCGCGCGCGGCCGCGTGCCGATCGACGTGAAGGTGGTCCTCGATGCCGCGCCGCCTCCGCCCGCGCCGCCCGCATCCGCGGCGGTGCCGTCCGTTCCGAAGCTGGCGATCAACGCGAAGCCGCTCGCGCTCGATCTGCCGTCGTTCATCGAGAAGAACTACGTCGGAAAGGCGCCGCAGAAAACGACGGCGCTGACCTGCAGCACCGGCGGCCCGGCGACGCTGCTGCAGCTCAACGACACGGTCGCCGAACAGACCTACGCCGACGCCGACGAATTCGTCTACGTCGTCGCAGGGCAGGGCACGGCCGTCGTCGGGACGGCGCAGCAGCCGCTCGATGCCGGGGCGTTCCTGATGATCCCGCGAGGCACGAAGCACTCGTTCGCGCCGGGTCCGAAGAAACCGCTCGTCATGCTCTCGGTGCTCGCCGGCGCGAAGTGCGGCGGAGCCTGACGAGCGGCGGCGAGCAGCCGATCAGAAGACGCGGACCGAAGAGACATTGTCGCGCCACATGCCTCGCAGATCCGGCACGTCGCGGCGCACGTCCGAGCTCCGGCCGTGGAAATCGCGATTCAGGAAGATCTGCGCGCCCGCGCCGAACACGCGGATCGATCGAATCGAGTCGTTGAACCCGGGCGGCAGCAGCGCGTAGCTCGATCCGCGCGCCATGCAGAAGTACTCGCCGCGGAACCCAGGGTCGTGGTAGAAGCACGCGCCCGCCCGCGGCGTCGCTTCGTGCCCCCAGACGGGCCCCCGCCCGACTTCGGGCGCTCGACGATCCCGATTGTCTCTGAACGCGCCGCGCTCGACCACGATCGATGAAATCAGATCGTTCCAGTGTTCGCGCCGCAGATCCGGCACGTCTCCCGCAAAGCGCGCCGAGGCGCCGCCCATGTTGCTGTCGCGAAACACCGTCACGTGCGCGCCGCCGAACGTTCGAATCGACGAGATCTGGTCGTTCATGCCGCGCGCCATCGAGCGCAGGTCCTCGCCGGAGCGGACGCAAAAGTACTCGCCGCGAAAATTGATGTCCTTGTAAAAACAGGCACCGGCGTCGGGTACCCGTTCGTGCCCCCAGCGCTGGGCGGCTGCGGTTCCGGCAACAGAGAGGCAGAGCAGGGCCATCACACTAACGTGGGCGACGCGGCTGGTCATGGTGACTCCTCCTCGTGCATTGTACCCGGACTCCGGCCGAGCTAGACGACAGCAGTTGAGGTATCCTTGCGGTACGAGCAATGCACGGACATCAGAATATGCCAACCATCACACTTCTGACGAGCTTGCTGCTCATTGGTGCGGGGCCGGCGATAGCGGCGCCCAACGGCAGTCAGGCGCGACAGCGCCCACAGCAGCAGACACAACAGCACCAGCAGGCAAAACCTCGGCAGCAGCCGGCGCGGACTGAGCCAGGACGCGGCTATATTCCGGCGCGAGGACCTGCACCGACCGACAAGCGTGTCGCTCCGGCGCGCGGCAATCAGGCGGCGCAGCATCGAAATGTGCGCGACATGCCGAGTCACCCGGAAGCGCCGCATGTGCACCGCGACAATACCTGGGTCGGACTGCCCGCGCGCAACGACGTGCGCTTCCATCTCGCGCATCCGTGGGAGCACGGTCGTTTCACGCTCGGCATCGGTGCGCGTTTCGTCTACCGCATTGAAGGCGGCGGTCCGAACCGCTTCTGGTTCCAGGGCGCGGTGTGGCAGGTGGCGCCGCCCGACCTGGCGTACACCCAAAACTGGCTGTGGAACACCGATGACGTCGTGATTTACGACGATCCAGACAATCCCGGGTGGTATCTGGCGTACAACGTGCGGCTGGGGACCTATGCGCACGTGATGTACATGGGACCGGGCTAAGCGCCGGCCTTCGAGATTGCCGCGGAAGTCCTCGGGCCGATCTGGGCGCGATCGGTCCGCTACACTGAACGAGCCGCGCCGTCGGTCGGTTGCCGGCGGTGCCTGGCCACTTCTCCCGCGGCGCGGGCGCGCTCCGTGTTCACCGGGCCGTTTAACACGGCGCCCTCTTCGATCAGAAACGTCTGGGAG
>JBOGIZ010000831.1:0-1725 GCA_050747805.1 Vicinamibacterales bacterium
CGCCCATTTAGGGACTGAAAAATTTCGCCAACGGACCCCGAATAAAAAGCAGGGCTTGAACTAACTGCCATTCTTCGTGTTGAATACGGACCGAACCACCTCAGACGCCTGAACGGTATTTAAGGGCGGCATTTATTCGAACCCGATGCGTCGGAACCGGAGACCCCATGGCCCGTGCGCGAAAGCGGAAACCCGGCAAAACATCTCAGGACATCTTTGCGCCGACCCGCGTCGGCGGCCGGACGACCCAAGGCCGCAAGCCGGGGCGTCCGCCGATTCACGACGAGGCCTGGACCAAGGTGACGGTAGTCCTGTTCAACCGGCAGATCGTGTTTCTGGATCGTCTGGCCGCGAATATCCGCGCGCGGAGCGGCGCCGCGATCAGCCGTGCGCAGCTCATTCGCGCGCTGCTCGACGCGGTCGCCGACGCCGACGTCGACCTGACCTCGGCGACGTCCGAAGCCGACCTGAAAGCCACCCTCCTCGGCCGGCTCGGGCGCTATCGCCTCGGTACCGAAACCTAGTGGCCCGTCCTCGCTGATCGAAGACCACCTCGCGGGCGGGGCATCCCGGCTGGCTGCGTTGCTCCTCCCTCAAATACTCCCGGTATTATCGGTCGTCGCGCCTTGCCATCCGTGCGCCGCGCTTCGCGATCTGGTCCTCGTTCAGCGAGGACGGGCCACTAGTGGACATACGATCGTCAGGTGCCGCCTGACTGCGTGATTTTGATTGGCCTGCCGGCGTCCGGCAAGTCCACGTTCTATCGGCGGCGCTTTTCCGGAACGCACACGCACATCAGCAAGGATCTGTTCCCATCGGGTGCCCGCGCGAAGGAGTCGCGGCAGCGCACGCAGCTGGACACGGAGCTCGCGGCAGGCCGATCGGTCGTCGTGGACAACACGAACGTCACGCGCGGCGAGCGCGCCGCCATCATCCAGACGGCCCGGGGGGCCGGCGCCCGGGTGACCGGCTACTACCTGCCGGCAACGACCCGCGAAGCCGTCGCGCGCAACGAGGCGCGTGAAGGGCGATCGAAAGTGCCCAAGGTCGCGATCTTCACGCGAGCGAAACAGCTGGTCCCGCCGTCGCTCGACGAAGGGTTCGACGAACTCCACGTGCTTCGCATGACCGACGACGGCGACTTCGTCGAACAGCGGTAGTAAGATGCGGCCGTCAGCAGTTCAGGAGAGATCGATCGTGTGACTCGTCCCGCGCGGCGGCTGCTCGCGGCGATTGTCGTCTCCGCGGCAGTGGTCTGTTCCTCGCCTTTCATGGGTCTCCTGCGGGCCCGGATACGGTCGGCCTTTCCGCGCGACTTCGTCTGGATTATCGGCGGGGCTGTCGCGGCGACGATCGTCGTCGCGATTGGCGCCGCGCTCGTGCGCATGCGCGATCGGCGCCTGCCGCGGATCGCCGCCATCGGAGGGGCGCTCGCGCTCGGCGGCGCGTACGCCGTCATCTTTGCGAGCGGCCGCGCGGATGTCGATGTCGTCGAGCGGTTCCACTTCATCGAGTACGGACTCATCGCGCTCCTCTTCTACCGCGTCTGGGAGAACGCCGGTGATTCGTCCACGATTGTGCGGCCGCTCCTCGCGGCGCTGATGGTCGCGACCTGCGACGAATGGGTCCAGTGGTTCATTCCCGTTCGCGTGGGTGAGCTGGCCGACATCGCGCTCGACGTCGTTGCGGCGGCCTGCGGCGTGCTGTTCAGCATCGCCTTGAGTC